>JAOAIH010000079.1 GCA_026414805.1 Spirochaetota bacterium
CTTCTGGCGTGCTATTGTAAAGAGTCTCAACCATTGCCACAGTGCACGCTCATCTGTGTGTTTTTTGCCTGAGAAAGAATTTGTTGCCCATGATAATAACAATTTTGTTTTTTTCTATGCGATTATATTACACCTATTGCTTTTTTTGAAACGATTATCTTTTTATTGTGAAACTTTGTTTTTAGAATAATGCTATAATTCCACCTTCACAAATAACCCATTCTCAAATTTATATCTCCCCTGTCTTAATATTTTGTCCTTCACTTTCCGTAACTTTAACTACTACTTCAATTGTTGTAGGATTAAATTCCATTTCACTATAACTTATAATATCTATCTGGTTTTTTCGTTGAATCTCTATACTGTACATATTTCCCAAATACCAACCCTGTCTAATTATCACAATTCCTTATCCTATACCACCAATCTTTTTCTTAACCTACCTTCTCCTTGTCTTCTGTCCTATCTATACAGTACACAAATTCATATTTCTCTAACTTCCTTACTATTTCGATTTCACTGAATGGTTTTGCTGTATTTTCACATTTTCCCCCTTGATTATGCAATAGTCTTCATCCTTTTCTTTTGTCTCCACTACCAGTATATTCACACCTATACATAATATTATTCCCATTACCATATACTCATGCTTTAACTTCATCTCTTATCTCCTTTGACTCCTGAGTACATAATGTAGTTTATCAATGCTGCTTTTACAACAATAGCAGTATAATGTCTTTACAGGCAAATATCTCCCACTGGATTGTATTGTACCTGGATCATGTATCAAATAATCTTGTGCATCATACCATGCACCTGCAACTAAGGGAAATTGTCCAATTGTATAATGTTATGAGAATAGTATCATTTAAATAAATTTTTTTGTATTACTATATTGAATTGGTCATGTCAAAATCAGTATATCATTACTTTTATTTTTCTTCTCAGTTCTCGTAACACCAGTTCAATTCTATTTGTGTTAAGTAAGGTACTAATGCAAAATTTTGCTTGACAATTCATAAATTATTAACATCATTTTTAACATAAAATATAAATAATTCCCCTATAAAATATATCATTTCATGGAGGTTTATATGAAAAAGGGCGTATCTTTATTTGTTCTTCTTTTTCTTGTAGCAGCAATAAGCATAGCTGAAGCAGGTGTTGTGCGCCAGAATGCAGGTTGTGGCATTGGCTCAATGATTTTTGGTGATAAAGATGGATTGTTGTTTCAAATTTTAGCAACTACTACAAACGGCATTTGTGGCAACCAGACCTTTGGCATGACCTCAGGGACATTGGGATGTGCACCAATGAAAGGAATAGTATCAAATGAGAAAATTAATTTGTATGTAGCAGATAATATGGATAATCTGGCAAAAGATATTGCTAAAGGCAATGGCGAATACCTGGAAACTCTGGCTCTATTGATGAATGTTCCTGAAAGCGAAAAACAGCAGTTCTTTACAAAATTGCAGTCAAATTTTAATAAAATTTACACTTCAAGTGATGTATCATCAACTGAAGTAGTAAAGAATATTGAAGCAGTATTGCAGAATAGCTAATAATTTTATTTCATAATAGGGGAATATTGTTATTGCTCACATACATAAGGCACGAAAAGATAACTTCTATCGTGCCTTTTTTTATTATTCTAGTTTTTAGTTTTATATTACTTCCTTTTAATATATTGGGACAAGAAAAATATAACTATAAAGACACCATCTTAATACCAAACCAGCAAATAGCATCAAAAGATGAATTTAATAGTATCAACATTAATCAGCTGATATCTATTGCTCATACAAAAAAATTATCACAAAGCAATCAGTGGTGGTCATTACTTCATTATAAAAAAACTATTTTTGGGATAAAAAGTCTTGTTGATGACCCAAAATTCTTTCTTGCACCCAACGGTAAATATGACCCTGAAAGTGAGTTGGATGCCACGATACGGTATTTATTTTCGTATAATGAAAGTGAGAATCCAGTAACTCGTTTCATGGCACGGTATCAATGGTTGAAAAAAGAACTTAATGTTATTAGCCCCCATGAATATTATTGTGAAAAATACAAGGAAATAACATCCTTTAAGGATAATATTTCAGTTCAACTTGTATTTCCAACTGGTTATATTAATAGCCCTGCCTCAATGTTTGGGCATACACTTTTAACAGTACAGTCCCAGTATAATCCTGGATTACTGTCATCAGCTATAAACTATGCTGCAAATACCAACGAATCCTTTGGACCTCTTTTTGCTTTCAGAGGAATTTTTGGTTTTTATAAAGGTTACTTCTCTATAATGCCATATTACTTAAAGGTTCAGGAATACAGTGATCTGGAAAGTAGAGATATATGGGAATATAAACTTAATTTAGATCAGGATGAAGTTAGATTTATGCTTTTTCATATATGGGAGCTTGATAATGTATACTCTGATTACTATTTTTTTGACGAAAATTGCTCTTTCAATCTGCTCTACCTACTGGAAGTCACACGCCCTGATTCGCATTTAACTGACGATTTCTTTTTCTGGGTTATACCTATTGATACCATTAGAAAAGTTATCAATGCTGGATTTGTTGAAAAAACTTCATTTAGACCTTCTCGTGTAACAACTATTAATTATTTATTGTCCCAGCTTGATGGCAATCAAGTAAAAGCAGTAAAATCTATAGTAAACCAGAAAAATGAAATCTCAGCAGTAATACACAATTCATCTTTTACCCAGATACAAAAAATACAAATTCTAGATTGTGCTTCTGAATTAATTCAATATCGATATACAAATAAGGAATATACACAGAAAGAATATCAGGATATATTTATTAATGTTCTGAAAATCAGAAGTTCTATTGCAAACACATTAACATATACAATACCTCCTCCACCAAAGCCTGAAACTGGCCATTATTCAAGCAATGTTCAAGTACATGCTGGTAGATTTGAAAAATCAAATTATTCTGAATTTGTTTACCGCCCATCATATCATGATCTGTGCGATGACCCATCTGGATTTATTCCAGGATCCCAGATAATTTTTGGCGAAACAGCTTTGCGATATTATTACAATGATGACAAGCTATATTTACAACGATTAGAATTAATTAATATTGAATCACTTTCACCAATAAATCAATTGATAAAGCCATTAAGTTGGAAAGTGATTACTGGATTTTACCGAATACCTATTGAAAACAATAACAAAATTTTTGTGTATCAATTGAACACCGGTAGTGGATATACAATTGATATTTTCAAATGCCTTCAAATTTATGGTATGATAGAATTTTCTGGATTAATTAACAAAAGTTTTAATAATAATATTGAAATTGGGCCGGGATTCTCAATAGGTATTTTATTTCATCCATTCCAGAGCATACGTATCAGAAGCTACATGATGAATACCTATTATCTTTATGGCCAGGCTTTTAATTTTATAAATGTAAGAACTATATTGCAATACAATTTAAATCAAAGATTCAGTACACGATTTGAAATATTGAACTGGCACGATGAATGCTGGTATAATCAATTTTCAGGTGCATTGACTTTTTACTTCTGGTGAATATTACAATGAGCTATCGCCATATAAAAATAATTTTATCATGCATCTTATTTCTATTGGGATGCCTTGATAATGTTATCTATCATCCAGATAAAAATTTTCCTGCTATCAAAGACACCCCTTTCTCAGTAGAAGATGTATATATTAAAGTCAATGAATCGGTTACATTGCATGGCTGGTTTATCCCTGCAGTAAATGCTCATTTTACACTATGTTATTTCCACGGCAATGCCGGTAATATTGCTGACCGAATTGAAAAGATTTATTTATTTCACACAATCCCTCTTTCAGTTTTTATTATAGATTATCGCGGTTATGGAAAAAGTACTGGAAAACCTTCTGAAAGAGGGCTTTATAAGGATGCAGAAGCTACATGGAATTATTTGATTAATACCCGGAAACTATCGCCCAGAACAATTATTCTATATGGTGAATCATTAGGATGTCCTGTTTCGCTGTATTTAGCTAGCAAAATCAAACCTGCTGGTATTATTATTGATTCAAGTTTTACTGATGTTACATCAATGGTGAAGCACCATAGTCTGGGATGTATGGCCATATTTTTTAGCGAAAGTTACCCTGCAATTGAGTATATCAAAAAAATTGACATCCCAATCCTCATACTTCATAGCAAATATGATGAAACGGTACCTTTCTATATGGCTGAAGAACTGTATAGTGCTTGTTCATCTACCAAAAAGCATTTAGTGCAACTAAGAGGCGGGCATAATAATAATTTTATTGTTGATGCGGCTATCTACCGCAATAGTGTAAAAGAATTTGTCATATCTTTATCTACACAGGAGTAATCAAATTATGAAAAGGATATACATTCTTATATTTTTTTGCTTCACATCACTATTGTATACATGGGCACAAGATTGTATAATTGTACCTTTTAGTACTTTACGCATGCTTGCTGAAAGCCGAGTTGACCCATGTCCCATATGTCAGAAAAAACTACAGAAACAGGCGTTAACATTTCTTTCTAAAGAGATATATCCAAAAAAGTACCTCTATTTTGATAGCTCATGCACTCTTATTAAATCAGATAGATGCATGAGTAATGAGTTATTGCTTACAACTAACTATGATGACAAAATCACCATTAACGGCAAGGAAGCTACTCTCCCATTTATTATTTTTAAATTTTATACACAGCAACATCATATTGTGGGAATAGATGAAAAGGATTACACTAATGATGCAATTGAAACTAAATATTTGTCATTAATTAATAACAAGCCAGTTGTTGCTACGATAGAAGTAGTATCATATAAATATGGTGATTTTCCATCATTGATGTACATGCCAGAAAGAAATGCTCTAATTATTCATTGCAAAGTAACTGCCTTACAACAGGTACAGTAATGTTTAATCTACTCTAACGCCTGGGCCAGCAATGAAATTGGATGCACTACTTTATATTTAGTATTCATTTCAATTTGCCATTTACAGGTTTCACAGTCAGTTACTACAAAATCAGGTTGTGCCTGATCAATAATCCTGAAAAGCTCACTACCTACTGCCTGAGAGATGGCATAGTATTCATTTTTAAATCCATACGTACCGGATATACCGCAGCATTCTGAATGTAATATCTTTAGATTTAAACCCGGTATTTTTCGCAGAAGTTCAATGGTAAAAGCTACGCTTCCCATTCGTTCTAGGTGGCATGGCGAATGATATGCGACAGTATACGCAAGTGACTTTAATTTAAGTGTATTTCCCTTTTCAAATTCCTCAAGGACATACTGTGTAATGTATTCAACATTGCGAGCAATAGGGCTATTATCAAGTTCAAGTAAATTAGGATATTCATGTTTCAGTGCCAGTGAACAGCTTGATGACGCTGATACAATCTTTGCACTTTCATGAGGTAATGCTTTAGATAATACTTTTATATTATGCTTCCCATGTAATTGCGCTTTTTTAATATATCCATTTGCTATCAATGGTACCCCACAGCACTTCTCTTTAGTAATAATTACGCCTTTACCCAATGCATTAAGAACTTTAACAACATCTTTGCCAAGTTGCGGGTAATTGTAATTAACATAGCACCCATGAAAATAAACTACCTTGTCAATGTATTTATTTTGGTACTTACGTGCCTCTTTAAACCACTTTCTAAATGTCATTGCTGCATAATTTGGGAAAGTTCTTCCTTTGGGAATCTGGAAAATGAGGTCTAGCAAATATTTAACAATCCCCAAATGAGTAAAAAAATTGATAATTGTGGAAAACATAGTTCCAAAAGTTCCCATCAAATCTGTTCGGCTGAGTAGAAAATCACGAATTCTAAATTCTTTTTTGGAATACCGCCATTTGGCAGTCTGTATGATATCAGCAATTTTAACATCAGAAGGACACGCTATTTCGCATCGTTTACAATTTGAACAATACTTTAAGGATATATCAAGAAGCTCGGGGCTTTTTATTCGTAACCGCTCTGTATCAGGTCCTGACTGCTTTGGCCCTGGATACAGATGAGTAACACGTGCTACAGGACAATATATAGTACATACTGTACACTTAATGCAATGGTCAAAACTAATGTTTTCAAGCTTTATCATTGTGCTAACTCATACGATTATATAAATATATGATATGATTTGCAGCCTTAAATGCAGTGCTTATCGCCACACCGCTCCCACAACCTTCCCTAATTGGGTTATAATACCCAAGTATTGCTCCACAACAGTACACATTTTGGATAATATTATTATTGCTGTCATATGGCCTTAAGTTTTCATCTGTGATAACACCATATTCTAGGAAAGGATGTGAATGTGTATAAAAGAATTGCGGGCTATACCACTGGCGTCGTTCGGGTTCAAAATGAAGTTTCAGGTTAAATATAGGCTCATACATGTTATTGAATTCACTCACCATCCCTCCACTAAAAAAACTTCCAGTTGATAAAATATAAAATTTTGCCTCAAGAGGATTTTCAGGATGGTTTGCAGTATATACAGCCTGCACCACATCTTCTTTAATATCTGCTCGCACTACTTTATCCCCAGCAATAAACACGCCACCTAACTGTGCAAAGCGAGTTTTCAGCGCATTGTCAATTCGCATACCCAATATGGATGGTGGAAGTGTGGGCACCTCATAAATAAGAATACGGGTACGGCTCTGAAGAATATTGTGTACCTGATTAAAATTTTGTATTCCCATGATGGCAGGGATAATAACAAAATCAGCATCTTCAGCAGCAAGCCGTATAGTATCTGCAATTCTTATTACATTTTCTTCATCTTCAAAAATTCTTGCTATGTCTATTGATCTGAATTCATGAGGGTGTTTATTGCTATTAATCAATTGTGGCATCTCAATAATTTTTGGTACAATAGTGCAATCCTTGAACAAGGAATGTTTTGAAAGTTGCGACGCAGCCAGTTGCGGATGAAAATCTCTATAACCTTCAAAATTAATAATAACAATCTTTTTCATGGTTCTGAATCTGCTGTACACATCTTCATTAAAAACACTGCGTTGCGAAAAATATGTGGGCTTTAAAGTTCCCAAAGCAGTCACATGAAAATGGTTAAGGCTTTCATTATCATACAGATACACGTTTTGTGTTTCACATTCTTTCTTAAAAAAATGTAAAGCTTCAATGATTAAAGACTTGCCGCATTTTGTATAAGGATGCTGGGCGATAGTTCCTGTTAGGGAATCTATGGCTTCAAAAGGCTTATACACAACTTTGTTGTTGACATATCCCAACACATCAATTGAACCAGATGAGAAATGCAATGCACTCATTCCTGACGATATAATTGCAGTGTGTAATCCTTCTTTTGCACACCGTATACCAGCAGTTAATCCAGAAATGCCACCACCAATTATTATGCAATCATATTTCATTGTTCCTCTTCCTCAACAAGACCCAAACCAAATAATCCCTGATAAATCCAGTATGTAAATTCAAACTCTCTTAGCCCATCACCCCAGAGTACAGGCTTCATACCTTTAAAGCGTTCTTCAAGAAAATCCTTCAAAAGTTTTGTTGAAGTATCAGGAGTATATTCACCAAATTCGGTAAAAAGCCCTGCCGCACGATATGCACATAACTCGCCCTGGCATGGCCCCATACCTATTCGTGTCCTTCGGCGTAAATCTACAAGGTCTTTTACCTTAAGGTTTTTGATAGCATATTCTACTTCGCCCAATGTCACCATTTCACATTCACAGATAAGGCCATAATTTCTTTTTTGCAGACTCAAGATATTATGAACACGTTCACCATGGCGGTAATGTGTAGACCCAACAACTGAATTAGGAATACCGGTAAAATATTTTATCTTTTTGGTATAGCCAACTCTTTTCTCTGAGCCAGGCAATGGAATTTTGTGGGTTACACAACTTTTGTTATTACCAATCTTTTTTGCTACAAGATCAGTTGTCATCTGTGCCATAAGGCGATAAGTCATAAGTTTGCCGCCTGCTATTGTAATCAACCCCTGTACATTATCACGCTCCTTATGGTCAATAAGAACAACACCCCGGCTTATTTCTCTTCCATCCATTTCACCTGAAACTGCAACAAGAGGCCTCACCCCACAATACGCGCGCAAAACACGGGTTTTTGATACATTGGGAATTAATTTCTCACCATCTGCCAGTAAAACTTCAATTTCATCATCATCAACAACCAGTTCATCAATTTTTTCATAAGGGATTTTTCGGGAAGTTGTTCCAATTAATGAAACAGTATCTCCAGGGACTATAATATCACCATCTGAAGGTACTCTGCAACGGTTGACCACAACATTATTTATCCTATAGTCAATAATGACCATTGAACCTTTAGAAGGGAACATCTTAAGCTCAATGCCAGCAGTTTGGCATATATGCTGTCCCCATACACCTGATGCATTGACTATAATCGGTGCGTAGACCTCAAAATATTCCTTAGCTACTTTATCATAGCACTGAACACCAGCAACCTGATTTTGCTTAAGCATTATACGTTCTACTTCACTATGTGTAAAAACCAATGCACCACGTTCTACCGAATCTAAAATATTGGCAGAAGCAAGTCGGAAAGGATCAATGGTTCCATCAGGTACCCAGATTGCTGATAATATATTTGGGTTAAGGTTTGGTTCAATAGCCAGTGCTTTCTTAACACTTATTTCTTTTGCATCAATACCGGCAAACTTGCATGACTCAAGCAATCTGTTATGATAGGTTGGATCATCTTCTGGCAGTGTTACAAACAAACCACCGGTTGGTTCAATACAATGCCAAGCTATTTTTCTAAGAATTCGGTTCTCGCTGATACACTCAGTTGCTGACTCTAAATCTTTTACAGCATAGCGGGCACCTGAATGAAGCAGGCCATGATTGCGACCTGTAGTACCTGAAGCAATATCATTCTTTTCAATCAAAACTGCCTTTATGCCCCGGAGTGTACAATCACGTAAAACCCCGCATCCAGTAGCTCCGCCTCCAATTACGATGACTTCGGTTTCTAATGTTCTCACAGATACCCTTTTAAAATTTCAACATATATTTGTTACGATATTTTAAAAAATTTACTTCCTCTTTTAAAAAAAATAGCACAATAAATGATAACTTCTACTATCTCAAATTATTAATTAAATGAAAAACAACTCCATATGTTAAAACATAACCCTTCTAATTATTGTATTTATATCGTCATATATATTAATTCATATCGCTGGTAAATAGTAAAATTTTAAAAAATATTTATTGGTGCAGAATTAGTTAACGTATTGATGTATGATATCTGGCTTAAACATTCCTCTTATGAAGGTAATCATAAACTTGTCGGTCAGCTGATCTATTTCAGTTTCATTCAAATAAGGAACAGCCAGAACTGCTTGATATGCTATCATTAGGATACCGCCAATCAATATGCTGGTGGTAATTTGCAGATCAACTTCATCGCGCAAAATACCAAGATGTTTTGCAAGTCGCAAATCGTGTAATATGTGTTTTCTCAAATTCTTTTCAAATTCGCCAATAAGCTTTTGTATATGAGGATTAAAACCAAAGCCTGTTTTCAGCAAAATTGATGTGAGCTGCCTATCATTATTTAAGAATATAATAGTACGTTTTATTCTGTGACGAAAATATGATATAGGATCTAATTCTTTTATTTCCTGATGACTTATACTAACAGTTCGTTTCCACTCTTCAAGCGAACGTATCAAAAGGGATAAGAAAAGATCTTCTTTATTGCGAAAGTATTCATATATTGTCCCTTTGCCTATATGAGCAACTTTAATTACATCCTCAACATACGCCTCATAATACCCCTTTTCGGCAAATACTTGCTTTGCGCAATCAAGAATATGCTGCCTGCGCAATTCTGCTTTCATCACAACCCCTATTACATATATATTTTTTTATTTTTTAATAATAGTTGAAAATTCTATTAATTTGGTCAATAACTTTTTGTTTAATAGATTAACTAAATATCTTTTAACCAATCTTGCTTAGAGCTTCTTTTAAATCATCAAGAGTAAATGGTTTTTGCAAAAATACTGATGGCTTAATATCATGTAAAAATTCCTTATATGCATCATCTGAATATCCTGAAATAAAAATCACTTTTAATTGTGGAATAATAGATTTTAATTCATTATAAAGCGTGATGCCATTCATTTGAGGCATTACTATATCAGCAATTAAAATATTTACTGTATCTTTATATTTAACTGCCTCACTAAGTGCAGTAATTGGATCCTCAAAGGCAATAACCTCTTGATTAAGTAAAGAAAGCATTTTTTTTAACATTTCTAGTATAGTGATTTCATCTTCAACTACAACTATACTGTTTCTTTGCAGAATGACTCCCCCATCTTTTTTTGTTTCCTTAAATTGTATATCAGGGAATGTTTCAACATATTTTGGGAAAAATATATTAATTACAGTTCCCTTACCAGGCTCGCTATATATATTAATATAACCATTGAACTGCTTAACTATGCCATATACAGTGGACAAACCAAGCCCCGTACCTTTGCCCACTTCCTTAGTAGTAAAAAAAGGCTCAAATAGCCTGTCCATTGTTTCTTTATCCATACCACAACCATCATCTATGAACTGTATCATAACATATTCCCCAGGTTTACAACCCGGGTGTATTGAACAAAACTCCTGATCAAGTTGTCTGTTTCTTGTAATTATTTTAATAGTGCCTGTATCTTTAATAGCATCACGTGAATTTGAGGCTAAATTGGTTAGTATTTGAACAAATGTTGCAGTATCAATCCATATATCATGAACATCATCAGACAATTCTAATTTCAATTGTATATTCTCACCAATCATTGCAGACAACATTTTCTCATTACTTTTAATAATATAATTTGGATTTACGCGTATTGGATTAACTTTTTGTTGCCTTGAAAACGTTAAAAGCTGTCTGACAATCTCAGCGCTCCTTTTAGTAGCTTGTAATATTTCATCAACATCGTTGTATACAGAACTATCCCTCCCCAATTTTATTTTTATTAATTCCGCATAACCTGAAATTATACTCAGAATATTATTAAAATCATGGGCTACTCCACCAACTAATCTACCTAATGCTTCTAATTTTTGTGCCTGTCGTAATTGTTCCTGCAATTTTTCTTTTTGTTCTTCAGCTTCAAATTGATAGGTTAAATCCTCAACTATAGCTAGCCCGCCCACAACTTGGTTATCCACAACAAACGGCGAAAACAAAGCTCGCACTGGTGTTACTTTATTTGCTGTTGTTGACCTGTATTTTCCTTTATATTCTGACTGTTTTCCCTGTAAACACCTTGTAACTGCCTCAACAACCTGCGTGTCAGGTAATTTAAGAGTATTCAACCCAATTAACGCCTCTCGCGATGACCCAATAATATTTACAAAATTATCATTGCAAGCTGTTATCACTCCACTCTTATCAAATGCGTATATACCTACTGGTGCATTTTCAAAAATAAGCCTGAACAGTTCCTCACTCTCCCTCAGTGCTTCTTCTGCCCTTCGCTTTGCTGATACATCATGGACAATTGAAAACAAATATTGCTTACCACCAATCATTACCGCGCTGCTGTATACTTCAACATCACACACTGTTCCGTCTTTTTTTTGGTGTTTAAATTCAAAATACACACGCTTATATGTACGGGCTTCTTCCATACGTATTTTTATTTCATCAGGTGGCAATGTATTTATCTGCTGAATTTTCATAGTTTGTAATTCTTTTCTGCTCCAGCCATAAAACTGCGCAGCGGCTTCATTTGCATCCACAATATTCCCTGTATCTGGATCGATAATTAACATAATGGCTTTGCTGTTAGCAAAAATTGTTCTGTAACGCTCTTCACTCTCTTTTAATTCATTTGCCAGCTTTTTACGCTGGGTTATGTCCGTTATGGAACCAAATATTCCAATTACATTTCCTTTTTCAGAGCGCACTGCCCTGAGATTAATATCAATCCATCTTATTTTTGAGAACTTATCGTAAATACGACATTCCATAGATGCATAGTTATGGACGGCTATATCGTGCAGTAACATATCAAAGCTTGGAATATCTTCCGTATAGAGTATTTTTTTTAGCCAATCACGCTGCACCACTTCATCCGTCGTATAGCCAAAAAGAACTTCCACATTTGGACTTATCCAGGTAAACGTATAATCGATGGGATTCATGCTAAATAAAACTGAAGGAGTGATGCTCAATACATCTTGCAAAAAGTCAGCACTGGCCTGTAATTTCTGTAAAGCCAATGCTCTGCTTTCCATTATGTTAAATATTAGAGCTATCGCCACCAAACCAGTTGAAAGAGTGATTATGTATGGCAACCCTATTTTTATTATAACCGTTATCCCCTTTGGCCATGGTAAAAGTAGCTGGCACAATAATACAAGTACATGAGTGATGATTGCAAAACTAATTATGTTGTATAATGGGATTGTGGTTGGTGTATTGTTATATATTCTGCGTACAATAAGCCCAGCTAACGCTGACACTAAAATACTAGCAACTCCAGCATATACTCCTGGTCCACCTAAAATAATTCTATAAGTTCCAGCAATACATGATGCAACAAGTGATGCTATTCCTCCACCATACAATCCTGACAAAGCAATAACTACCGAACGCCCATCATAAATAATACCTTCTTCAAAAACAAAAGGGGTTGCCATTGCTGCAATAGCTGAAAATCCAAAAAGCAAACCTGAAAATACTCTATATATATTTGGGTAATTCTTTCTGAGTACTACTACCGGGCCCCATATCACACTTAACGCAATAAGCAATGTTATATTATGTATCAGCGTTAACAACATGTAGTATTCCTCATCTATTATATTGTTTAATTATATATCTGAATTTATTCAATAAGGCAAGAATAAAATATAGAATATGGTTACAAGTTATATAAGATAATTTATTATATTAAAGGATATGCTCCCATATATGGAATATCATTAATTTTATTATGACTTTGTATAATTATACATTACAAACAATATAAAAACAATTGACTAATGAAACTATTTATAAATGCTTTGTGTATATAGAAATACATTTCTTATAAACTTTGGGAGGATTTAATGGATTTTGAAACTACTACCTGCATTTCTTATAATCATTTAGCAATCTTAGATGAATATGCAAAGAAATTGGAATTATCTTTACGTACGCTTATTGTATATATGGTGATGTATGC
>JAOAIH010000080.1 GCA_026414805.1 Spirochaetota bacterium
ATTATAATCATTGTGGGACCATCCCACTATGAATATTTCAATGGTTTTGCCCTACCTCTCTATGATGTTATAACCACTCCTCTTGGTGGTGTAGGCCTTGATCAAAAAATAATTCAAAATTTATCTCAATTTCCTCATTACACAGTCCATAATAACGCATTTGAGCCAGAACATTCCATTGAAATACAACTCCCATTTATTCAATATTATTTTTCGGGTGTACCAGTTATTCCAATACTTACTGGTAATATAACATTAGAACAAGCTCAAGTTGCTGCAAAAGGATTAATTAAGGCGATAGCTCATTACAAAAAGCCTTTGTTTATAATTAGCAGCGATTTTACACACCATGGCCCACGTTTTGGATATACCCCCTACTCTACACTTCAACCATCTAAGCGCATTGAACGCATCAAAGCTTCTGATTGTAAAGCGATTGACTATATATTCAGTAACAATCTCAATGAGTTTAACCGTTATTGTGAATCTACTGGCATAACAATTTGTGGGCAAAAGGCAATAGTATTTGGTCTTTCGGTATTTTCATATATACAGTCAAAAGAACTTGTAGGATATTCAACATCAGCTGAGACTACAGGTGATTACGACAATACCGTTAGCTATGCTGCTTTGGTTATTACAGGTAAACTTCATCAACTAAGCTCAACATTTTCTAATTCAGATTCGTTTAATCTTTCTAAAAATGACAAACAGTTTTTGCTTACTCTTGCACATACATCTATTGAAACAATGCTCTATAAACAAACACCATTTCAGTACAAAGGTTCTGTTCCACCAATATGTACTCACAATGCAGGTGGTTTTGTTACACTGACAATTAATGGTAACCTACGTGGATGTATTGGATATATTGAACCCATTAAACCATTGTATCAGACAATCATTGAATGTGCAGCAAATGCTGCCTTCAACGATCCCCGTTTTGAACCACTGACAAAAGACGAATATAAAAAAATCCGCATAGAAATTTCAGTGCTTTCTCCTCTAAAACAAATTAAAACATTGGAAGAATTAAAACTGGGTAAGGATGGCCTGCTTGTTGTAAAAGGAAACAGGCGTGGTGTACTCCTTCCACAAGTTGCAACAGAATTTGGCTTTACCAGGCAACAATTCTTTGAACAAGCCTGCCATAAAGCTGGAATTTATCCATTTGAGTATGATTCAGTAAAAATGTACACGTTTACTGCAATTGTTTTCAGTGAAAATGAAATGAATAACAAAGTGAATTTATGAGTAAATTATCCCGAAAAGAGTTTTTAAAAGCCTTCTGTTACTCTGCACAAACATTGGTGGTTGGCACAGTTTTTCCTTTTTTACCTGAAGGTATATATGCCAGTAACTATCGCATAGCTATGCATTGGAAAAAAATTGATTCAAGCACAATACAATGCAACCTGTGCCCTAACGGATGCACACTTTCAAATGATGAAAGAGGAGTATGTAAAGCACGCCACAATATTGACGGAAGGCTCCACAGCATTGTGTATGGTCAGATAGCTGCATATCATATTGACCCTATAGAAAAAAAACCTTTGTATCATTTTCTTCCCGGGAGTGACGCTGTATCAGTTGCTACTGCTGGTTGCAATTTCAGCTGCAAATTTTGTCAAAACTGGCAGCTATCGCAATCACAGCCTGAGGAACTTTACAGCAGGCATATAACACCATCTCAGCTGGCAACACAGGCTATCACTAATAAATCTAGAATTATTGCTTTCACCTATAATGAACCCTCGATTCAGTATGAATATGTGTATGACACTGTTCAGATTGCAAAAAAATACAACATTGCCTGCGTTATAATTTCTAATGGCTATCTCAATAAAAATGCAAGCGAACAATTGTATCCTTTATTGAATGCAATAAAAATTGACTTTAAGGCGTACTCTCAAAAATTTTATCAGGATATCTGTGGTGGTAATCTGTCACCTGTTCTTGCAAACATTGAACTGGCAAAAAAGAAAAATGTGTGGCTTGAACTTGTTAATCTTGTCATTCCAACATTAAATGACGATCCTGATGAAATAAAGGCAATGGCTCGTTTTATAAAAACACACTGTGGCATAACCACTCCACTGCATTTTACCCGATTTTACCCTATTTATAAATTAAAGAATATACCTCCAACACCAGTATCAACACTGGAGCGCTGCAGGCAAATTGCTCTTGCCGAAGGGCTCAAGTATGTTTATATAGGCAATGTTCCGGGGCATGCTGCAAACAATACTTACTGTCATAATTGTGGCAAGCCAGTTATAGAACGCAGTGGCTTTTATACAACAACAAATAAACTCAAATCAGGAAGATGCCCACACTGTCAAACGGAAATACCTGGAATATGGACAATATAAATCGCAGTTTAATATTTTTAAACCTGTCAACGTTTTTCATTGGCATTTCAGCCAGCATTGCACAAGCAATAATGATACGAGAATTATTAACGCTTTTCAAGGGCAATGAGTTATCCATTGGTATCATCATGGTACTATGGTTTACGGGAATTATTTTTGGTGCGGCTTTCAGCAAAAAAATAAAAAGACCGTATTCTAGTATAATTGCTACAATTATCACACTCCATCCGGCCATAGCATGCATATCACTAATTTTTTTTTATAGCATTCCTTTGGTTTACCACAACTATGGTAGCTTCTACCCACTTGAAGCTGAGATTGTAATAGCATTTATCTGTCTTTTTCCTCAATGCTTTGTTATTGGTTATATCTTTCCTGTTTTAGTGCAAACAGGTTCTGTGTTAAAAATCAATAACCCTGGAACAACTATATTTTTGCTTGAATCACTAGGTGCATTTATAGGGGGTATTTTATTTACGTTTTTACTAGTACAAAAACTAAATCCTCTCAGCATTCAACTAGTACTTTTTATTGCTGCCTGTAGTATTGCTTTAATAATTATACAGCAAATAGTAAAGCGTATGGCGATAGTTACTGCTATAGTACTGGCTGGCTTTATAGCGTTCCATTCTTCATCCTTTGAAAAGAAATTGCTTACTGCATCGTTTGCTGCCAATCATCCCGGTTCACTACTGGAATACCGACGTACTCCCTACCAGATAATGTATGTTGCACAACTTAGCGATACTATCGCTTTGTATGGTAACAGCAACCTCTATGCACAATTCCCTGACGATTATTCTGTACGACCTATTATTCACACATTAGTTGCAAGCGGAATTGCCTTAAAAGATGCCAATATTCTTATTGCAGGTGACACTGCCTTTGTTCCCTATGTTTGTGCTTATATGGGTGCAAACATTGACTATATTACTGTTGACTGTGAAATGTGGCAAATAATACAGAAAAATATTTTATCAATATATCCTGACTTCCCAATAAACAAACTATCAATATACTACGATGATACCAGAAACTTCTTTAATACTGCTAAAAAGAAATACAAAAGTATTATTATTTTGCCACCCCCACCTGATAGCATTTTGCATAACAGATTATACACACGTGAGTTATTTAATGATTGTAAAAAACATCTCAGCAAAGACGGAGTGTTTATTTTACAGATTGAAGGCTTTGCCAATATAATGAATCCTTCTCTGCGACGATACATTGCATCTGTCATCAATAGTTTCAGGCAAGTTTTCCCATCTTCACTGATTTCGGCAGGAGATTCTATTTATTGTATTGGGTTTAATTACACACGTACCACTGATGTCAGTAACTATCTGTCAGAATATATCAAGAATTTTCCAAAAAATCCAGATGCAAAAATGATAACTCAATTAGTTCCAGGATTTAACCCTGAAGAATTCAGGATGTATTTTCAGGAATCACACTATGAATATCTTAGTGAACAAGTGAAATCTGAAAATATTATCAACACGGATCTTATACCCAAAGGATATTTTGAATATTTAGCAAATTCATTAAAGCAATCCAATTCACTGGCTGAACATTTTATAACAAACCCATATTTGTTGGCAGCAGCGTTATTGATAATTGTCATAACAAGCATTGTAAAATTTACATCACGTGGCAAGCACCATCTGATGTACGGTTCAATAATTTTCATTACTGGTTTTATCAGCATGGCAGCAATGTTTATTGCACTTATTGCCTATCAAAATGTGTATGGAATTCTGTATTATAGAATAGCATTATGCAATGGCGTATTTATGTTAGGACTTGCAATAGGAAGCGTCACTACATTTATACAAAAAGATTTTTTTATAACAAGGATTGTTTTGATGATTGCCGGCTTGCTATTGTTGTTTGGGTTCACTTTCTACAACAGTGCAGTAATGTTTTATTTATCTATTACTATCATTGCAGCAACAACAGGTTCTTTTTTACCACTATTGCTTAACAAACCAACTGAGGACATACACCTTTTAGCTTCAACACTTAATTCATTTGATCACATTGGTGCATTGTGCGGTTCACTAATAACACCGTTTTTAATGCTTCCAATTTTTGGAATTTATTCGTTGTTAATAATGATAGTGTTAGGAGTTATAGTAGTTTTTTTCAAAATGACGAATAAGTTTTTCATATAAAACAAACACAGTTCAACCAATATTTTTTCCTCACGCAGAGGTCGCTGAGAACACAGAGTTTTGAATTTATTACTCTTCTCTTAAATGAATAAATTATTTTATATCTCATAAAATTTTTTTGTTCTAATAGCTTTTTTCACAAGGGGAAAAGGGGCTTCAAACGCCAGCCCCTTTTCCCCTTATATATCCCCTTTACCCCGGCTTTCCATTATAAACATTAACCATTCCATAGCGTGCTTTACGACGCCATCCTGGCTATTATCGTAAAGCACGCAACTTAATACGCTCCGACATCCTGTCGTCGCTATCTTTTTTACTATGGCAAATAAAATATCTTTTTTTATGAACCATTATGATCTCTTTTCTTTGCGTGCTCTGCGATCTCTGCGTGATGTATTTTACCTCAGCACTGTCCACAAAAAATTTGAGTAAATAATAAGTATAATGTACTTAAATAATAAAATTTTGCTCATATCTCACTGAATTAATAATTTCATCTGCCTTCTTTATTTGTTCTTCAGTACCAGTAACTGCTATCCACACACTTCCCTCTGCTCCGCTAACTCCACCTGCTGCAAAAACTAAAGCCTGTGCTCCTGTTAGAATGTGTATTGCCTCAAGTTCTGTAATAATAATACCTGTTATAGGGAAGTAGCGAATCCCTTTTGTCTGTGGTGAGTTAATTATCTGAGCCATCTCATTTATATTTGCTGTTATGCGTTTTTCCAACCCCACAGGGATATATAACAAAACTCTTTTACCTGCAACAGCTTGCATAATCACACCTATGGTGCCTGCTTGCGGGTGACCAATCAGCACAGCAGCTTGTTTTGTTTCAAGGTTAACTGCATTGGCGCCTTTAAATATAATATCCCCTTCCTGTAAATCATTGACAACTTCAAATAACGATTTATCTTTTACCCATTTTCCCTTTTCTATTACCACATCAGCAGCAAATGTTCCACCATCTTCCAGCCTCCCTGATTGACTTACATTATATCGTGGCGGAAGAGTTATCCCTCTGAAAAAACGCTCTCTTGAAAATCCTTGAATCTGTTTAATATGCATCAGCATTTCTTCAGCAATGTAGCCATTGGTTGTTCCTGATACAATGACAATCGTTCTTTTTTGCAGCGCTTCCTGTATTTCAGGAATATGTACTATAGCTTTTGCAATTAAACGCTTTCCTGCCGCTGGAGTTAGAGTATATTGTTTTGTTATCGTATTCTTTGCCATTGCAAAAAAATATATTTAATCCTCAGAAATATGGTATTAAATTATATTATATGCTTTAAATATTCAAATTAAAAAATTTTTAAATTTAAAAAATAAAATATGTTAATATTTTCGACTATAGTCGAAAAGTGCTTGACTTTTCATAATACTTTCGACCATGTTCGAAAGTATTATGTTAAATGATATTCAACACTTAATTCTACGACCTAATTATTTAAATGTACTTAAGGGATTTAAAGATAAACCCCTCATTAAAGTTTTAATTGGTATGCGCAGAGTAGGAAAAAGTTCTATTTTGAAAATCTTCATTCGTGATTTATTAAATGAATCCATTCCAAAGAGTAATATAATATATATAAACAAAGAGTCACTTGAATTTGATAGTATACAAAATTACAAAGATTTGTACCTATATATAGTAGAAAAGTTAAGAGCAATACAAACAAAAAAATATGTAATAATTGATGAAATTCAAGAAATAGATCAATGGGAAAAGGCGGTAAACTCTCTGTTAGCTGAAAAAATTGCTGATATCTACATAACTGGTTCAAACGCTAAAATTATGTCAAATGAACTTTCTACTTTATTAAGCGGTAGATATGTAGAAATTCCCGTTTATCCTTTAACGTTTAAAGAATTTTTAGATTTCAGAAACGATTATTCTAATGTTGAAAATGAGTTCTTAATTTATACACGATTTGGAGGTTTACCTGGCATCCATAACCTAAGTTTTGAAGATGAATATGTATTTTCTTATCTAAATTCAATAATAAATACAATTGTTTATAAAGATATTGTGGTTAGAAATAATATTCGTGAAACAAGAATTCTTGATAATATCATACGATATTTATTTGATAATATTGGAAATATAACAACATCTAAGAAAATAGCCAATTATTTTAAGTCACAAAGGATCAAAATATCTGTAGATACGGTGATTAACTATTTCAAGTATATTGAATCTGCAATGTTAATTCATAGAGTAGAACGTTATGATATTAAAGGAAAAAAATATCTGGAATTTTACGATAAGATTTACCTAAACGATATTGGTCTTAGAAATGGATTAATCGGGTATAAAGAAAAAGACATCAGCTTTCTATTAGAAAATATTGTTTATAATGAATTAAGAGCAAAGGGTTATAAAATCTCAGCAGGTGTGTTTGACAACATCGAAATAGACTTTATTGCAGAAAAACAAAAAGAAAAAAAATATATACAGGTATGTTACCTGTTAAAGGATGAAGATACTATTTTACGGGAATTTGGCAACCTTGAAAAGATAAAAGACAATTATGAAAAAATTGTAATTTCTATGGATAAATTTTTTCCTCAGGAGAGAAATGGAATAAAGCACATTTATTTACTTGATTTTCTTTTAGATAGATATTAATTAAAATGAAAAACCTATTGTTTAACTTCCCATATCTTTCTTTGCCACAGGTAATATACAGGAATACCTAAAATCAACACGCCAATTGCAAACGCCGATGTAATTGTCCAGCAGCATAATGCTGCAATCATCATAATCATTGAAAGCACAATATATGTTAATGGGATAAAAGGATACAATGGTGTGGTATATGGCCTGTTTAAGTTTGGATACTTTTTGCGTGCTACTATTAATCCAATAACAGCTAATACTGGAAATATATTCAAAGCAAATCCCATATATATTACCAATGTCATTGCACTTCCCGAATATACATAGATAATAGCCAGTAGCATTTGCAATAGAATAGCATACACTGGAGTTCCAAACCTATCACTTACTTTTGCCAATGAATGAAAAATCATTTTGTTTTTAGCCATTGCATAGTATACTCTTGGGCCAAGCATCATCTGTGCGGAAACTGACGACAATAGAATTATGGCGATAGTTATGCTGAAAAGGCTGCTTGCTATTGGCCCAAACAATGCCTGTGCAGCAATGGCTCCGATTTCATCTTTGCCCATAATAGCTGTTGCATCCGTTGACATTAAGAATACAGCATTCAGTAGCAAATATAATACCGTAGTAATGACAACTCCAATGAACATTATTCTTGGCAGATTTTTTTCAGGATTAGTTATCTCACCAGCAATGTATGTTGCACCATTCCATCCTGTGTAAGCAAACATCACAATAAGGAGCGACAGCCCCACGTAGGGAATTGATTTTATTTCCAGTGTGCTATACTGTGCATACAACCGGCTGATTCCGGAGCTATCGAGCATATAAAAACCCGCAATTATGAAAGCTACTACAATACCAATTTTCAGTACTGTAAGTATATTTTGAACGTTGCTGCCCTTACGGACACCAATTATATGAGTCATGGCAAAAATCACAATGATGATACATGCTATAGTTTTTTGCCAAAAAATATTTCCGGTGTACGCAGAAATTGTGTGTGCATGTATATTCACAAAGAAAGAATTTAAATATTGAACAAGCAACATTGAGCTTGTAGCTACAGGTGCAGTAAAACCAACTAAAAGCGAAATCCAACCCGTTAAAAATGCAGGAAGATTGCCAAATATTTTTTTTAAATAGACATACTCGCCGCCTGCATCTGGCCACATTGTGGCAAGCTCACTGTAACTTAATGCACCGCACAATGCAACCACTCCACCTATAATCCACAGCAGCATTACAACCAGAGCACTCTGCGTTATGCCCAGAATATTTCCTGTAGTCATAAAAATACCGGTGCCTATCATATCAGCAATGATAACCATTACACCGGTAAAAAGACCTAATTGGCGCTTTAGTTCCACGTTGGCTCCTGATAACATTATAAAATATCAAGCTACTTTGTCATAGCGTATGCAGATTCAAGCTTCAATGAAATGACTTTAGAAACACCCGGCTCCTCCATTGTTACTCCAAAAATAGAATCACATACACTCATAGTTTTTTTGGTATGAGTAACAATTATGAACTGTGTTGATTTTGAAAACTTTTGAACAAGCCGTATAAATCGGCCCACATTTTCTTCATCAAGCGCTGCATCAATTTCATCAAGAAAACAAAATGGCGATGCTTTCACCATATAGGTTGCAAATAATAGAGCAATTGCAATCATGGAGCGCTCGCCACCTGAGAGCATATTTATGTTTTTATTCTTTTTCCCAGGGGGGCGAACAATTATTTCTATACCACTTTCAAGTACGTTATCTGGATCGGTCAATTCTATGATGGCCTCACCACCATTAAAAAGCTGTCTGAATATTTCCTGGAAATTTTTTTGTATTTCTTTAAATGTATTAAGAAACAAATCAACAGATTGTTTGTTGATATCCTCTATAACTGAGAGAATATCCTCTCGTGCTTTTTCAATATCCTTTTTTTGCTCAATGTAATATTCAAAGCGCTTTTTTAAATCCTTATATTCTTCTATAGCTAAGTTGTTAATTGGACCAAGTTCCTGTATTTGTCTTTTAATATCCTGTAGTTCATTATTTATACTTTCGTACATGGATTCATCTACAGTAATAGTAGCATCACCAATTCGTGTTTCATATTCAGTCCATAAGTATTCTTCAACTGAGTTAAGACGGAACTGTAACTCAACAATATTTTTATCCAGAGCACTGATGCGATCAGCTAAACGTTGTAATTGCTCCATATCTTTTTTAGATGATTGTTTGCGGCCAATAATACGCTTATCTATTTCATCACGCTTTGCAATAAGTTCATGAATCTGCTGCTTGAGTTCATTACTTTTTTCATTGTATTCAACAAGGCTATTCTGCCACTGCTCAATTTCAACCGAAAGCTCTTCAATATGTTGTCCAATTTTCTGAATCTCATTTTCAAGATGAGCTTTTTGCTTAGCATCTTCTGCAATTTGGCGCTCAATGGTGTGGATGTGCTTGTCAATCCACGCTTTTTCATTTTCATTTTTTGACAGGTCTTTTTCTACACGAGTTATCATGTTATTAACTTCTTCAAGTTCTTCCTGTTCATTACGGATGCTCAGTTCCAATTGATTGATATCGGTCTGCAATTGTTCTATATCTGTGGTTGCTTTGTGGATTTGCAAATCAAGCCGTTCTTTTTCTGCATGGATACCTGTTTTGTCAAAAAGAATTGATCTGAATCCATCCTCGTAATTTTCAAAAAGCTGTATATCTTTCTTCAAAGCCAAAAAGTCAATTTTTTGTAATTCTGCTATTGCTTCATGAACCAAATTAAGCGATAGATTATGCAACGCAGCCTGTAAATTTTCTTCTGCCATAGATAATGCTGCATGTATGCGTTCACGCACATGTTCACGCTGTGCTTCTGAAGATTCAAGTTCCTGTTTACGCTTTTCAATAGCATCAACTAATTGCCGTATAACTATCTCCAGGGATTCCCTCAATTTTTTTACTGTTGCTTCCAGGTCCTTGATGGCTTGTTTTTTTTGTTCTATGGCATCACGATAAGAATGGATATTATGTATCTTCTTTTTGCGATGAGTATACAGGTTCTCAAGCTGTTCTTTATCGTTGGCAATATTGCTAACAATTGTTTTGCTCTGTTCAATATTTTTTTGCTTTTCCTCGGACAAACGTTTTATTGCTTCATCAATTTCCTGAATTCTGGCCTTTGTACTGTTTATACGTTGTTGCTGCTGCTGTATTAATTGTCTGTTTCGCGATGTCTTCCCATCAATATCTTCCACCTTTACAGTATAGGTATGAAGTTTTTTATCCCACTCAAAGAGTTGCAGCTGAATATCGTTTTTCCTTTTTTCATCATTTTCATTTTCTGAGGAAATCAAAGCAACTTTTTTTGACAATTCTTCCCGCTCATCAAAAAGCCTTTGGCGGTCTTCGGTAACTTTTTGTAATTTTTTTTGAAAATCTCTGTACCGCAAAAGCTGCAAACTTATATCGTTCTTTTTATATTTCTCGCGTAAGCCAAAGTATATTTTAGTTTTTTCGGCCTGTTTTGCTTTAAAATCTTTCTCGCGTTCAATTTCTTTTATTATATCATTAAGTCGTTCTAAATTGACGGTTGTGTCTTCTAATTTTTTCAACGATTCTTTTTTCTGTACCTTAAATCGGGAAATGCCAGCAGCTTCTTCAAATATGTAGCGACGGTCTTCAGCCTTTGTTGAAAGTATCAGGTCAATCTTACCCTGCTCCATTACCGAATACGAAGCTTTCCCCAACCCCGTATCAAGGAATAGCTCCTCAATGTCTTTAAGTCGCACAGGGGATTTATTTATCATATATTCTGACTCGCCATCACGGAACACTCGGCGTGTCACAGTAACTGTATCAGAATCAATATTCAAAATTCTGTTGGTGTTATTGATCACCAGTGAAACCTCAGCAAGTGACAGGGGTTTACGTTGATCGGTACCGGCAAAGATAATATCCTCCATTTTTTCGCCACGGATATTTTTTGCCTGCTTTTCGCCAAGCACCCATTTAATGGCATCCACAATATTTGATTTGCCACATCCGTTGGGGCCAACAATTGCGGTAATGCCTTTTTCAAAATTTATTTTAGTTTTATCAGCAAATGACTTAAAGCCAAATATTTCAATTGAGTCTAAATACATCTACAACACCTTTGGATTTTTGTAAAATATGTGCGATAGCTCATTGTAAACAATTTACTTGAAATGTTTATGTCACACTACAAAGTGTAATTAGTTGCATCATAGCGTTAAATGTGCAACAATATTTTTAAAAATTATAGACACCCATATAAACCGCTTTTATCTTAAATTTTCTATAAAAAGAAGAGATTATTAATTGCAATCATACCCACAAGAAAAAAAGCTATTTCGATAGTTGTTAAATGTTTTTGGGAAATTTTATAAATTATACATTTAGTATAATTTCACATTTGACCTGAAAAATTAGTGGAATTATATTATACATACATGTATTATGTACAGTAATATAATATATTAGGAATTTTTATGAGTATATTAAAAAAATTATTTTATATTTCCCTTATACTTAGTAGTACTATCTTCCAGTCCTGTGACCGGATCAATATGTATGACATTGCTAGTGGAAAATCACGCACTGCGTATGCAATTGCGTACGATGGTACCAATTATACACTCATACTGGCAAATGTACATTATATAAAAATATTCAAACTTATACCATCTTTTTTAGCAGCACCTGATGGAATTTCAGCTAATCAAAAAGGTGATGTTATCATACGTGATCCATCTAATACATATAAGATCCAGAATAATTTAACTCTGCCAGTGATTGTGGGGCCTCAACCAAATGATTTAAATGTTATTGGTTATGAAGATACATTTATATATTTCTGGGATTCTACTTACTATATATATAAATTGAAAGCAGAAGCTTTACCCTGGGGTCAAATTATTGGGTCGTTCTCTTCAAATTCCTTAGGAATGTTTAAGGGATTGAATTCACAAATATTTATCATAGAACCTGATGGCACAAACTTAAATTTTTACTCTATCAACAATCCTTCTACAATTTTATTCCTGGTTGATATTGGAACAACATTATCTAATCCTTTTGGAGGTTTGCAAACAAAAAGTTATTTCTATGTGTGGACAACAAGCAGTCCTGCTAACTCCATATTTAGGATTACAACCAGTTCTTCAACCACACTCAATTCTACAACCACTGTAGGGAATTCCCTTATGGATGTAACAGTGACAGATAATGACAAGGTTTTTGCGATAGCCATTGATGCAGTATCAAGTCGATTATTAAAACAGGTAATTTCAGATAACAATTACCCTGAAATTCTTTATCTTGGTAGTGATGGTATCTTTAATATTGATTCACTTGATGACAGGCATATTATAATTTCATCATCAGGTAATACTTACGGATACAATGGCCTTACTATCTATGATGTTGAAGACAAAAAAATAGTAAAGCACATTACCAGTATTGATATTATTGCTATGGACGTGTTGCGATGAGTTTAATTG
>JAOAIH010000081.1 GCA_026414805.1 Spirochaetota bacterium
AAAAAACTATACCCGGTAACAATCAATATAATGATAAATATGGCCACGCCAATTAATATCTTTTTCATGGCAAACCTCCTTGTAGGTCATTATACACACTCTATATGTAATTGAAAGTATAGTGAAAAGATGTCATACTTTAATTTTTACATTGTGTAAAAAAGGAAGTCAAATATTTTGTTTTAAATATATAGTGCCCAGTAAATTCATTTTGAAAAACGTAGCAGCACTATCCTCCAAATACTAAAGGGACAATTTTTATGGTATCCCCATCTTTAAGTTTTGTGTGCAATTGCACACGCTTTCCGTTTCTAAAGAAAGCTACCTGAAGGCCTTTTTTTATTTTTATCTTTTTTGCTAAATCAGAAACCAGGACATCACAGGGCAATATAATTTTTTTCTTATTCAACTCTTTGCGCAAAATACCAACACCTTCTATGATGATACTTATATGTTCTTTCCCCATACTATAGCTGCTTCCTGCTCAAGACCATATTCTTTTAACGTTTCAATTGTTGCTACTCCTTCCTTAGAATCTAAATGCATTAATTCATAGAAACGTTGTTTCATGTTTTCAAAATTAATAACAATTCCTTGGGGCTCACCATCACGTGCAGGTTCTAACATTCGCTGAGTTAACGTATCATCACTTGCCCGCACACCAAGTCTGTGATTGATAAGCCGTTTTAAATGAAATATGCGCCAGCCAGCATGCAGCGCATCCTGTAATGTGTAATCATAACCGGCAACAGCATTCAGTATGTCTATCATTTCAGTAAACGACAGTGACCGGTTTGCATACTGGCAAAAACATGCACTGTTTTCTATTGAACCTATAGCCGCTGCCAGCACCATGGTTTCAGGTTTTTTTTCATCAGTCAATGCTTGTAAATCAAATTCAAAACCAATTTCAGGATAATTACACGCTCCCGTTTCCATAAAATGCATAGCAGTTGACACATGGCAGGCACCTCGTGGGGTAACGGCATATGCAAGTGCGTGGCCATGCCCTCCACCACGCGGATCATGCATTGGTGCTTCCAAACCTTTTGACTGTGCGGTATAGTTAATTGCATCTTTCCCAATACTTAGAGCAGCTGCTCTGCTCCCTTTAGCAAGCAATTGTCCAAGATGCCCTTGTTGTAACGCAATTGAGGGAATAATCTTGTTGATTACTGTCAGCATATCGCCCCATTGAAGCGTTAACCCACCTGTTTCTTTCTGGGTTAAATCACCTCGTTCAAATGCCTCCATTGCCCATGCGATGGTTGCTCCTGTTGATATTGTGTCCATGCCATATTCATTGCATAACCTTCCTGCTTTACACACTGCAGCTAAATCTGATGAGCCAAGCAGGCACCCCAGTGACACTACAGTTTCATATTCAGGACCGGGCCCTTCTGGTATAGTGAATGGCTCCTCATCAACTTTCACTATCCTTTTACATCCAATGACACAATATGCGCAAGTCCCCGTTTTGGTAAGGTATTTGTCCGTTAAAGTGCTTCCGGTAAGATTTTCTGCCATTTCTTCATTGAAATTTGATGTCCAGTTTTTGATAGGGACATCACCTGTATACATATGCCCTTCTAAATTCCCTGCTGACCCAAACTCATGGAGCACCTGAGATATGACATATTCCTTGATACGTGGGGTAAGTTCCTTAATAAGATTATCAATTTTTTTCTTATCGGAGTAGTTCATTGAACTCTTATGGGGTTCAATTACAATTGCTTTAATTTTTTTTGAGCCCATCACGGCACCTAATCCACATCTACCAAAGGCATGATGTGCATCGCTTAATATGCAGGCATATGCAACCCCATTTTCACCAGCAGGACCAATTATCAACGTTTTGCATCTATTACCATAGTTTTCTTTTATTCTTGAATAAGTATCACTAACAGTTTTTCCCCATAATTCATCTGCTGGAACTATTGTAATGCAACCCTCTTTAATATGAATGATTGACGGTTTTTCACACCCTCCCGTTACAATCAGACCATCATACCCTGCAAATTTCAACTGTGGCGAGAAATATCCTCCACATGAAGATTCTGCAAACACACCAGTAAGAGGTGAACGTGCTGCTGCACTCATCCTGCTTGTACCGGATAATGGCACACCTGCCAGTGGGCCATTCATAAAAATCAACACAGATTTTTCTGAAAAAGGTTCAGCGTTAAAATCAGCGTAATCCCAAAATAGCTTTGCAGCCAATCCACTTCCACCAATATATTTTTTGTATATATCTCCCTGTAACAGCACTTCATCTACAGAACGTGTTGTACAATTGATATATGCAACCTTTCCAGTATTTCCATACATAACACCCTCATTTTGTTACTATAAGGTCTTCTCTTCCCATTTCTTTAAGTATAATTGGGAATTGTTGGAATGTTGGTTTTATTACTGGCAATAGTTTGAGCATTGCTGTAACCTTACCACCCTGTTTTATAATACCTTTTGCCACTCCTGCTATTGGATTTTCAAGACCATGCCAAAAACGGTGTGAATGATCAGCAGGCTGCGATGACCATACATCAGCCTCAATATCACATTTGCCCAGATAAAAGGTACCGTAGTAACCTTCTTTTTGTGGTGGATTTTTTAAATCGATAGTTATCTCTGCATCAGGATCAGTATAAATAAATTTAATGACAATACCTGCTTTTGCTAGTTTTGAACCAATTTTAGGGTCTTTCAAAACATTATCCAGAAAATACCCATATATTGTATACAACTCATCTGTGTCTTTATAATACTTTCCCATAGCATCCTCCATGTTTAATTAAAAATAAATAATTAAATGATCATAAATCAGCAGAGATTATTTCCTCTGGTCAAATCGGCGGCCATACAACATACTGGCTATGCCAATTTTCAGCATCTGGATAGTGCCACCCGCAACACCCCAGGCCTTTGCATCCCTATACATCCGTTCAACAGGAAATTCCGTACTGTAGCCATATCCACCAAAAATTTGCATTGCAGTATTAGTAACATCCACAACCATTTCATTTGCATAGGCTTTTGCAAGTGATGCTTCATAAATTGACGGCAGCCCTCCACCTGCATTTGTTGCTGCTCTATACACAAGCAACCGTGCTGCATCAAGTTTCATTGCCATGTCCACAGTCATAAACTGTATTGCCTGAAATTCACATATTGGCCTTCCAAATGCCTCACGTTCCATGGCATATTTTTTTGCTTCAGCAAGAGCTCCTCCTGCAATACCTAAGCACATTGCAGCATTTCCGCATCGTTCTATATGAAAGGTTGCCATAAGCCTGTTAAACTCCCCTGGTTTTAACACAACATTTTCTTTTGGCACTTTAACATTATCAAAAAACAAATCACAGGAGGGCATGCCATGTAATCCCATATACATTTCCTGTTTCCCAAAACTAAAACCTTCCATCCCCTTTTCCACTATCACACTGCCAATACCTTTATAGCCCTTAATGTTATCAAAACGGGTGTATACCAGATAATGTGTTGCATGCCCTCCACCTGTAATAAATGCCTTTCTGCCATTAAGAATGTAACAATCACCATCTTCAATAGCATTGGTGCGTAATGCCGTTAAATCAGAGCCTGCTTCGGGTTCGGTCATACAGACTGATACACTAAATTCACCTCTGCATACAGCCGGTATTAATTTCTTTTTCTGCTCCTCAGTACCAAGAATATCAATGGCCTTGATTGGGCCTACATTAGATTCAAAAACCGGCGCTGCAATCATAGGGCTGTACTTTGCAAGCTCCTCGATTGCAATAATAGCATTGAGTAATGGCTGTCCTCCACCTCCATATTCTGGCGAAAGCGTCATGCCCAGAAGGCCAAGTTGGGCATATTTAGGAATTAATTGAAAAGGAAACTGGCAGGTTTTATCAACTTCTCTTGCTAAATCCTTAAACTTTTCCCTTTCTCCAAGATCATGAATGAGTTTAATCAGCATCTGTTGTTCTTCACTATAGGTAAAATCCATGTATAATACCCCCGATACTATAATTATGGTAATTAAATAATTTTTATCAGCTTGTTTATATCCTTAACGTCTTCAATGCTCATTACCATTTTGGCTAACATATCTACATCAACTTTTCTTTTAATAGCAAAACGACGTATTTTTTGTTTAATATCTTCAACACCCATTGGGTCTCGCGGATCACCTTTGGGTATATCCACTTGTTTTTGTAGTGTTTTGCCATCTTTAAGTTTTACTGTCACTCTGCTTGCAGTTTTGTCAGGATATACTGCATTTAAATCGTCAGCAGCTTTCACTGTTACCTTTTTTGTAAAATCAATTAATTTACTATCTCCAATTCTTTTTTCTGAAATCTGAGCGGGGCCTATCTCACCATCAAGTATACTTGCGCTGACCATATAAGGAATTGAAAACTGTGCAGAAACAAAACTGCTATTGTGTGATACATGCTTCCCCACCGCTAACTCAGCTATACCATATGTCTCTACAAGGATAGAATCAACATCATCTGGTTTGAATGCATGCTCTTTTACTAATTCCAGTGTTGCCTGTATTGCTCCATGTGTATGCCGGCATCCAGTATATGGTTTAATATAAATATCAAGAATTGTAAAATGCTCACCCAATTTATCAATAAGCCTTTCAGGCTTTGGCTCTGCTTTACTGGTAATTTGTGTAAAGCCGCCTTTAAGCTCTGACCCTTCAAATACTTTTGGGAAGCCCGTAATTCCATGTGCTGCAAGCCCTGCAGCCATAATTCCTGCACTTGCAGCTTGCCCACCCTGAACAATCTTTATGGTATATCCACCCATAAGATGTTCAGCCATTGATAGAGGTACAACATATCCTGCATTGCCTAACGCATTGAGCATAGCTTTTTCATCAAACTGCATGAGTTTGCCTGCTGCAGTTGCAGCACCAAACGTTCCGCATGTACCCGTTGGCAAAAAACCAGAAAGCGTATGGAATGGATGCACTGAAGCAGCAGCTCTATTTGCAACCTCGTAGCCAGCAACAATAGCTGTCAGAATACTTTTGCCATCTTTTTTAAATTTTTCACCAAGTGAAATTACAGCAGGCATAACGGCGCACACTGGGTGATTCCCTCCAAATCGCAAACCATCCTGAGCTTCGATAGCTTCAGCTGTCGTACCATTAACAAATGCTGCACTGAGTAAATCTGTCTTTAGCTGTGTACCCAGAATTGTTGCAGTGCCTCTACTGCCAGTTGATTTTATGAATTTAATAATATTTTTTACAGCATCTATCTCTAAAGAACCATATACATTGGCAATATAGTCAAGAAGGCATAATTTTGCTTTATAGATAACCTCTTGTGGGATGTCATCATAGGATAGCTTTGCACAAAAGTCCGAAAGTATCTTTGTATATTCCATACTTTCCTCCTTTGAAATTTGAATTTAAGTATGTCATTCTGAGGTCACAAAGTGACCAAAGAATCTTTTTATTACTACGATATAGATCCCTCCCCGATGTTATTGGGAACAAGATAACTGTATGCATATTTCTCCATTAAGACATCTTTACAACCAAAATGAATATCCTTTGAAATAATAATTCAAATCTATACATAGCCCCGCTTTTCATAAATCTTAATCATCCTGAATGGATCCAGAATCTCGCGAAGTGCTTTTAACTCTTCTGCACGTGGCGGTTCTGTTTCGTGGACATCATCACTTACCTCTAACTTCCAGGGAGTCAGTTTAACTACTTCATCTACGGTTGTATCTGGGTGATAGCTCTCTAAATAAGCCACTTTAGTTGTTTTATCAAAGCGCAACACTGCTTTATTGGTAATAATAACAGACGGGCCTGTATTGGCAGGTAAACCCCATTTTTCGCGGGCACCAGGCCCATCGATATATCCGGGTGTGGTTATAAAATCAACTCTTTCGGCCATATGGCGTGTATCATGAAGGGATATTATAAGAACTCTTTTGGCAAGTGAACCAATAGGATTTGCACCACCCGATCCGGGGAGTCTACTTTTCGGAGCGTTGTAGTCTCCTATGACTGTGGTATTAATATTTCCGTATTTATCCACCTGGCTTCCAGCAAGGAACCCAACATCTATCCAACCTCCCTGAAGAAACATGCCCATGACATCAACAAGCCCACCGATCATTGCAGCGCCGGGATTAAGACATGGATCACCCACTGATAGGGCAGGACGTGCTGGGCGTGCATCATATACTCCTGATTCCTGCATAAGTTTTGCATTAGGTGCATGTGTATATCGTGCAATATTTGCAGCCATTGTCGGGAACCCTGTCCCAACTATAACAATATCACCATCCTGAATTTCACGAGCACCACAACAGGCCATTAATTCTGGTTTAATATAGTCATTGGGATGTTCTGACATGGCAAACCTCCTTTAATACGCGTATGATACAGGGTAACTGTAATCAAACTTTGCCCAGAGCTTTTTAAATTGCTCATACCCAAATTTCTGTATGTAATGATTGATATATTCTGTTCTGTTTTTAACGCCAAACACCCATTCATCAAGAAACGCCTGAAAACCTTCCACAGTGTTTGATGCCTGCTGATAATAATATCCAAAGCTAAAATCAACATCATAGAATCCCGGTGTATAACCAGGATGTGCCCCAAATGGTTCTTCGGTTACCGCTACAACTTTGAAACCAGGAACAATAGTCCTGGAAGGGTCTTTCCCAACCATTTCACGGCTTACAATTCTTTCACAGCTTACTATCACCTTTTTTGCTGCATTTGCACCCCATTTGCAATCACCACCAATACCCCACATCTGTGCATTGCCTTCTTCATCTGCCTGTTGCACATGAATAATAGCTACATCTGGATTAAGTGCAGGCACAAGCATCACTGGACTGCCATCAAATGGCGAATCAATAAATTTATATTTATTATCACCCATAAATGATTTTATATTCATGAGGTCAGTACCTACCATATCTTTAACAGGTACAAACGGCATACCTAACGCACCCGCCATAAGCATCAGCGGCAATGATAAATTGGTATATTCTTCAAGTTCAATTTTGTGGGGAATGCCTTTTTCTATTGAGCGGCGGAAGCATCGTGCTAATCCATAAAGCCCTAATGAAATGAATGTGCTAATGAAGCGCTTCACGCATCCTGCTCCTATCAGCATATCAAAGTCATCCGCAGTATTGCTACGAACAACGGTCAAATCTTTTTTCTTCTGGCGAATAATCTCATGTATTGCTGCAAATGGTGGCCTGCAGATATACCCACCTATAAAAAGAAAGTCGCCATCATTAACATACTTTGCAATTGCCTCCTGTGTGGTCATGATTTTATTCATACTTTCCTCCAGAAAAAAGTATTTCTCTCATTAATGTCATTCAGTGATTAACCCAAAATATTCCCTTTTATATTAAAGATGATACATCAATTTCACGATGACTTTAAAGCACATATTTCCATCACATTTAAACTGTCGCAAGATGCGACAAAAACTAACACCTCTAAAAAAAGCTAGATCTTCATAGTTTATATTCAAATTCAGTTCGGCTGATTATCTCCTCTTGAGCTATCTCCGAAAGCCCTACAAACTCAGCCGAATACCCACTTACCCGCACAAACAAATCCCTATATTTATCTGGGTTCTTCTGCGCATCCCGCAAAATTTTTGAATCAACCATGTTGAACTGAACCTGCATCCCACCTTTTTCAAAATATGTTAAAATTAGGTATGCTAAATGTTCAGTTTTAATTTTATTCCCATTGAACCGCATATTGAGATTGGCTCCATTGTATATTTTAGTCAACGGCAGCTTTGTGATGGAATTCATTATGGCTGTTGGCCCTGAAATTGCATTCCCGGTTGTAGGGGTAAGCCCATTACCCAAAACATCTCCGGCATGGCGGCCGTCAGGAGTTGCCCCTGTAAAAGCTCCAAAACTTATATGGAATCCAACCACAAACACACCGGGCCAAAATCTTCCACCCCTGTAATTCTTATGACTGTACACTGCATCACAAAAATGCTCAAGTACCTTTATCCCTATTGCATCAACATCATCATTGTCATTGCCAAACTTTGGTATTTTTCGTAAGAAATATATTCTTCTGTCCTCAGCTTCCTGCCAGTCATCAGAAACCCATTGTGCCAGTTCACCTATAGAACAGTAATGATCATCAAATACTGCTTTCTTCACTGCATATAAGCTATCAACAACATTAGCAAATCCAATCAGCTGTACTCCGGTAGAATTGTATACGGCTCCACCTGCTGTGAGGTCTTTTCCCTTCTCAATACATCCATCAATCATTATCGAGGCAAATGGTGATGGAACATTTTCTGCAATGGTTCTGTCCAGTACCTCCATGCCCCGTGTCATCTGCTGCATAAAATGCTTTACCTGTGCGTCATATGCATTCCACACATCATCAAATGTTGTGAACGTTGTAGGGTCACCTGTTTCAATCCCACTTCTATATCCAAAAATATTATCAATGCCATTTGATAATGCAAATTCCACACATTTGATACCGCTGAACTGCACCGCAAAAGTAGAACCAAAACATTTTCCCTGCGCATTTGGCTCCACACACCCAACCAGTGCATAATCGCGTGCATCCTCAAGGGAATGCCCTGCATTAACTAAGGTTTCAATCACCGTCTCATCATTAAAAAAGTGCATCAATACGCCATCACGTGCATACTCTGCTGCTGTGGTTAAAAATTCTTTTGGAGTTTTCTTTGAAATCCTCACACTAAAATTTGGCTGAACAGTTCGTATATCAGCATACGCATCAAGAACTATATACGATAGCTCATTAGTAGCATCATTACCATATATATCAATACCACCAATGGTCACGTTCTGTGTGGTTTTACCCTCAGTTCCCTCTCCACCTGGGATATATGCTTCCTCCAGCACATTCCATATTTCATTCATTTTAATAAACAATAGCGAAATCAACTCACGAGCTCTATCACGAGTAATAATCCCATTTGTATAATCTCTTTTAAAAAATGGATATAATATCTGATCAATTCTGCCAATCGAAACCGAATTCCCTCCTGATTCAATCTGCGTAATAAGATGTATAAAATACAGCGATTGAACAGCTTCATAAAAAGTTTGTGCAGGATGTTCGGGCACCTTTTCACAAATACGTGCGATTTCAATCAACTCCTCTTCACGTTTCTTGTTTTTTGTTTTTTCAGCCATTTCCCTTGCTTTCTTGGCATATCTATTAGCAAATGCTATCGCCCCCTTACATGTACGTATCATTGCATCATACAGCAGCCACTTCTGGTTAGCTTCTCCCTTCGTTTCAAGCTCATTCATCTTTTGTTCAAGCTCAGCAATAATTCCTTTTAAGCCACGCTGTAGTACTTTTGAATAATTCATGGTGAAGTGACCTATTCCGTATGTTATCTCAAGCATCATGGTGAAGATATATTTATCCATATCTTCCATCACATCCTCAGGCAATCTGCTTTCAAAAATATCCTCAACTGTCTTGCCACGCCAAAAAGGAAGTATTTGTTGCGACAACTCCTGCTTTTCTTGCTGAGTAATTAACGCTCTCTGCAATAAACGCTTATCAAAATTTTCACAATCGCCTTCAATCCAGCGTGATTTGTTTTCTGGAAAAAGTGGTGCCCCTTTTAATTTTGAAGTCCTGCATCCAACAATAAGCTCATCATCACGGATAATTACACTTATATTATTTAATATATGCTCAAGTGCCAGGCTCATTCTGGTTACTGCAGGTTTCTCCCAGTGCTGCATCATGGATTGTGTCAAATACCGTGCCCGTTCAATGCACACTTCCTGTGGTGCATTGATAATACGCCAGCGCAATCTATTGACCCTGTCAAAATCAGTATAATCGGGAACTATTTTCCGTAATGTTTCCATACATTACCTCCCTTTGGCTTTACCATGCATTACCTAAAACACAGTAAACCGAAATTTATTTAATCAAAACCACATAGAACACATATCGTTGTTATCGTGGTTTGATATCCATGTAGTTAATTAAGATAATGTCCCGTAACTTCACAGGTAAAAAATTATTAAGCCATAGGAAAAATGTGCTCTTAAAATCAATCTGGTTGTACAGTTTAGGATTCTTTGACAATATAACTTTAAGAATCTTTTTTGCAGCAAACTGAGGGTCAGGAGCTGTTTTAATCAATTCATTATCTCTATTTATAAAGCGTTTGACTCTGTCAAAATATGGTGAATCAGATGATGGCAGCCAGTGAATTTTTGCTGCAAAACGTGTGGATACCTGTGCAGGCTCAATAATTGCTACCTTAATTCCAAATGGTTCCACTTCATAGCGTATAGATTCTATTAAGCCAGTTAAGGCAAATTTTGTTGCAGTGTATATTGACTCAAAGGGGAAAGGGATTCTGCCAACCAGAGATGACATCGCAATCAATTTGCCCTTTTTCCAATTCCGCATGTAAGGAATAAATGACTTGAATACAGCTGCTGCACCAATGACATTTATCTCAAAACATTTTAAAGCTTTTTCCAGATCAATCTCTTCAAAAGGACCAAAAAAGCCAATGCCAACATTGGAAAGCACTGTATCAACTTTTTTAAATTTTTCTAATACCTTATCGCGGAACTTTGCTATACGCCTTCTATCCGTAATATCAAAATCTTCTAGGTAGAAGTTAGCGTTGTCTATGGACCCTAATTCTTTACGGAGAGATTGAAGCAACTCTTTGTCTTTATCAAAACCTGCAATAGAATGGCCTCCCCTCACAAGCATTTTGGCAACTTCTCTTCCCATGCCATCGGCAATGCCGGTTATTACTATAACATCCCCCATATCCTTTCCTCCAATTTATAGATTTTTTTATAATTTTTTTCAATATAGTTAAGTTATTCAGCATAATGCTTTTTATACCACTCCCCCATTTGCCTCATGGATTCTTTAAAATCTGGATATATGAACTTAAAACCTGTTGATTTTAACTTTAAATTATCTACCACATAATCATTATATAAATACTTTACAGCATCATATTCAAGATCAGGTATTTTCCCTTTTTTTGCTGACAAATACCCATCAATTTTAGCAGCTACTTTTATTATTGATAGTGGCATGTGCATACGCGGGGGTTTCGTCCCAAATACTAAAGCTGCTAAACGCAGCGCTTCTTCAACTGTAGGATGAGAATCATCTGCAATATTGTACGCCTGACCTACTGCTCCTTCAAATTGGGAAAGATGCACCACCGCTGCAGCTACATCCTCAGCACGAACATTAGATAAAAGCTGTCTACCATTGCCAGGTATTGCACTAATCTTAGTAGGCCGTGAAAATACTTTCCCCGCTCCATCATTGCACCGTGGGCCATATACGGTACATGGTCTTGTGATAATTGCAGGAAGTCCCTGCTTTATCTTTTCCCACACAATATTTTCTCCATCACGCTTGCTTCTACCATATGCATCCTGCGGATCACGCGGACTTTCTTCAGTAAAAGGAACTCCTTTATAATAACCATACACACTGGTTGAACCAACATGTACATAGCATTTAACTTTATTGGCAAGTGCCAGCGTTGTTATTCTATCTACTCCCTCAACGTTGGTATGATACAGCACTTCGTATGGTGTAGAAAAATTACATATTGCTCCTAAATGAAAAACTCTATCCACACCACCTTCAAAAAGTTTTGGGAGTGTTTCGGGTTTTGTTAAATCGGAAGGTACAAACTCAACGCCCAACCTATCAAAAAAAGAGGTATCTTGGCGAGGCCGTGATGTTGCACGTACTTTTACACCCTGTTTTGCCAGATATTCTACAAGATGGCTCCCCATAAACCCCGCAGCACCGGTAACAAGGGTAATTCCATTATAACGTATCATACTTTCCTCCATTACTGCAACGAATGCATTATGCTTTTTTTGCCAGCACTCCTTCTTTTTCTTTTATTATCTCCTCTTTAGCCTTTTTTAACCATTCTAGGTACATCTCATTAAATTTGACACCTAGATCTGCAATTAATCTGACATACACGCTTTGTTTTCGCCATCGTGACAGGTTTTGCGTTCTTCTTCTTAGTTGTTCCTCATATAGTTGTATCTGTTCATCGATTATCTCCACCGCACGGTCTGAATCTCCAAATCCAAAAAAAGCAAAACGTAGTAGAAAAGGGTCACGTAATAGCATCTGCTTCTCAGGCGATGAGTGGAGCCACTGTGCAAAATCTTTTTTACCTTCTTCTGTTATGCGATAGCACTTTTTATATGGTCCCCCATCATCGGAAGGCACAACTTCTGTGACTTCTATCAACCCGCTTTCCTCAAGATCCTTTAAACTGGTGTAGATCTGGCCAAAGTTGATTGTCCACATATGTCCAAAGTTTTTTTCGATATGATCCTTTATCCTGTACCCATGCATATCAGTGTAATGGAGAAGACCAAGTATCGCGTATTTTATCGACATGTAGCGTTCCTTTACATTTATTATTTTTTAACTATATAGAAAGTATATATATACTTTATATATAGTGTCAAGCATTTTTTCAATTTTTCCCAAATTTTTTAATTTGAATACCCTAATAAATAAATAGTCATATTTCAGATCATTATTGCTTTGGAAGAGCAGCTAGCAGAATCACCT
>JAOAIH010000082.1 GCA_026414805.1 Spirochaetota bacterium
CTTGTTTCAAACAGTGGTTGTAAAAATGACAATCTGCCTGTATATACATGTTCAACACGAGGGATAAATTTTGCAGCAAGCATTGGAACAAGTGACAGTGCAACTACCAATGAGCTTAGCATTGAAAACGTTATTGTCAGTATCATATCCTTAAATAATTGCACCGCAAGACCCTGGCTGAAGAGGAAGGGGATAAACACAACAAGATTGGTAAGTGTGGATGCAGTGATTGCCATACCCATTTCATCAGTACCAAGTTTTGAAGCTTCATTAGGACGGGCACCTTTTTCCCTGTATCTGAATATATTATCAACTACTACAATGGAGTTATCAATAAGCATCCCAACACCTATGGCAAGTCCACCCATTGACATCATGTTAAGCGACAGATCAAAGAAATACATCAACACAAATGAAGTGATAATTGAAACAGGAATAGACAAACCCATAATAAGCGAAGCACGGACATTACGTAATATAACAAGAACAACAAGGATTGCAATTAATGCTCCCTCAATAGCATTTTTCAGCATATTCTGTATTGATAATTCAATGAATTCAGCAGCATTATAAAATGGCTTAATATCCATTCCTTTAGGAAGTGTCTTGCGCACTTCTTCAACCTTCTTTAAAATATTGCGTGCAACAATTACAGTATTTTTATCTGACTGTTTTTGGATTCGTAAAATAACACCATTCTCTCCATTAAGCCTCACAATCTCTTTAACATCAGCAGGTGCAAGATATACCCGCGCAATATCCTTAACATAAATAGGTGTTCCATTTTTTACCGTGACAACAACATTGCGTATATCATCCAACGATTTAAATTCGCCCTGGGTTCGCAATGTGTACTTCATATACGGCGTTTTAACATCACCACCAGCAATATTGAGGTTTTCAGCTGCTAAAAGCTGTATTATCTGGTCAATAGTGAGTTTATATGCATCTATCCTGTTTTTAATAAGCTCAACCTTAACCTCATAGCTCTGACCCCCACTGACATACGCTGCAGCTACACCATCAGTTTGTTCAAAAAGACTTTTGAGATTATCCTCTGCATATTTTTTTACATACGCTAAATCCTTAGGGCCGGTCACTGATAGCATGATTATTGGCATCATGGAAACATCAAATTTGAGAACAACCGGATTTTTAACATCTTCGGGTAAAAACCTTTTGCGTATATCAATACGTTCACGGATATCACTTACTGCAAGGCCCATGTCAGTGCCCCACACAAATTTAGCAACAATCATCGACAGGCCTTCTTTAGATGTTGATGTAATTGTATCGATATTATTGACTGATGCTATTGCTTCTTCTAATGGCTGGGTTACTGTACTTTCAATTTCTTTGGGACCCACATTTGGGTATTCAGTAAACACCACCACCACTGGGAATTCAATGTCAGGGAAAAGGTCCAGAGGGATTTTTACATAACTTATTATCGCTACCACTATAATAGCTATATACAGCATAACCGTTGTTATTGGACGCTGAACAGATATATCAGTAATCTTCATAAAAGACTCCTTGCCAGGATAGTAATGATGTTATTTTTTTTCTTCCATATACAGCAACAGTTTATCACCATGGCCCACATTCTCTTTTCCTAATGTTACCACCACATCACCCTCATTAACCCCAGAAATAACTTCTGTGACATCTCGTAATGTAAAACCTGGTTTTATGGTTTGTTTAAATGCTTTATTATCTATTACTTTGTATACATAATAATTGCCGGAGCTATCGCTTAAAATGCTATCTACCGGAATAACTACTGCATTTTTAACTTCTCCCATTTGTATCTGAATATCAGCAAACATTCCATGGCGCAGCTTAAGCTCAGGGTTATCGATAAGTATGCGCACCTCCTGAGTTCTGCTAGCTGCATCCAGCACTGCATTTTTGCGGTACACCGTTCCATAAAAATATGTGTTGGGATAAGCATCAACACGCACTTTTGCCTTCATACCTATCTGCACCATGTTGATCTGTTCTTCAATAAGCTGAGCTACTGCTTCAACCTGATTCATAGTAACTACCTGGGCAAGTGGCGTTTGTGGGCTAATTGACATACCTCTGTCAACCATAACGGTACCTACATACCCAGTAAGTGGCGATTCCACAACTGCTGGCATATACTCCATCCCTACTATATCTCTATCCACCCTGAACAGCACCTGCCCTTTTTTTACAAACTGTCCTTCTTTTACAAGGATCTCCATAACCTTGCCCGGTACCTGTGAAAACACATTCACAACCTCTTTGCCAACAATATCGCCACTTAAATTCAGGGTTTTTGTTATATCCATTCGAACAGCTTTTGCAGCTTTTACCGGTATTACACGCTCTTCTTCAACCACCTTTTTGGGATTGATTTTATTTGCAACATACACCACCAGCCTATAGGCTGCAATAATTGCTATAATAATAACAACAACTGTAAGTATTGTTTTTGTTCCCCTTTTCATAGTAATTCTCCCACCAAATTAATAAATCTTGAAATAATCCACCCCAATTGCCTTATTCAATTCTGCCTGCGATACTTTATAATCATACAAAGCCTGTATGTATAAGGTCTTTGCCTGGATTAATGCCACATTTGCTTCTAAAAATTTTGAGTTATCAATAATACCATTTCTGAACTGCAATGTTGCAGTTTTCAATGACTCCTGGGCCGTTTCAACGTTTCCCTGTTGCGAATATAATGAGTTTGATGCTGATTTAAGTTTTAGAAAGCCTCGCTGGATATCAAGCCGCACACTTTTCACAAAATCCTGCAGTTGCAAGTCAAGCTGATTTGCCTGGCTTTCCAGCTGTTTTGCTTTTGCATGCGAAGAATTAATAGGTGATAATGCTCCCCACTGGTAAGTAGCACCAAACGTAATCATCCAATGATCATTCCATCCCTTAGGGGCAAAGCTTTCAGACATTGCCTGGCTCATTGCTTGTAAAATTGGATCTATTGCTGGATTGCCTGTTGGCGTAAAACCACCATTTTCTTTTGAAATGGATTTACTTGATCCGTAATTTCCACTCACAAATAAGCTAGGCCACAAGTAAACCGACGATGCAGCATCTGATGCATACTCCAATGCTTTTTTGCTATGCGACAGTTGCAATAATTCAGGCCTGTTTTTAAGTGACAGGCCAACAAGTTCCTTTATAAGAGCTATCTCCTGTTGCTCTTCAAGTGAAAGGTATTGCAAATCTTCATTGCTTACCTGAAGCACTGATTCATCAAGTTCAACTGGCTCATTTATATCCCTGTTTAATTGTATGTTGAAGGAAGCACACACTGTCAGGTAATCATTCCTAGCATTGATAAGCTGTGTCTTTTCATTATTATATGCAACTTTTGCGCGCAAAAAATCTAACTTTGAAAAGGTTCCTTTCTGATATCCAACAGTTACTACACGTAGGTTTTCCTCCAGTGCTTTAAGTGCTTCCTGGTGCATGGTTATTAGTTCTTTAGTCAGAAGTATCTGATAATAAAGGCGAAGTGTAGTTATTATAGTATTGGCTTTAATTGACCGCGCTTCATATTCACTGGCAATGTATCCGTTGCGTGAAGCCTGCAGGCTGTTATAAAATGCACCTGGATTAATTGCTATCTGTCCGCTTATAATCTTCACATCATACTGACCTGCTATCTGCGACTGAAATCCTGACTCATACCATTGCCGTGTATAGGCAACATCAGTAGAAAGCTGTGGCCACAGCATTCCCCAGCTTTCACGTACTTTATACCTGTTTTCTTCAACTTTAAGGAGAGCAGCTTTATATGTATTATTACTTTCAATTGCTAATTTAATTGCCTGCTGTAAAGTAAGAGGTTGTGCAACTATATACGTTGTACCACAAAGTAATACAACAATATTAAAAACTACCACTGTGATAATAAACGTATGGATAAATTTCTTTTTATTTTGATAATTCATATCGCACTCCCTGGGCACTTTTAAGTTTATCAATAATACCATGTAATTTATTCTTCAAATCTTCATTTATGTGAGGCAAAGCAAAAAGCTTACCAGCAGGTGTCAGTGCCTTAAAAGTAGCAGTTAATGTATATTCAAATAATCTTTTTGCATCATCACCACCATAGAAACGCCCATACCATGGGGTATCCTTTAAATACTGCTTGTTGTTTTCAAACGATATCACAAAATTAACCAGATTGAATACTATCAAAAATGGGTCACTTGTTTCAAAATACCCTTCTTCAATTCCCTGTTGAATGATTTGGGTAATGCGGTCTAGTTTTGGGTACAGATATTCAATCAAAAGCTTTTTGAATGAATCCCCGCCTTCTGCAATTTCCCAGGATATAATACGGTTTGTTTCCGGATCTACCGCATCATGATGCAAATATACCAGTATATAAATTGCTACATATAATGCTTCAGGGGGCGTTAAAGTATGGTCTTTAAAATATTCTTCAATTATCAAAGCTTCATCGTGATGGAATAAAAATTCCAGTACTTCACGGTATAATCTTTCCTTACTTGAAAAATAATAATGTATCAGCGCTTGATTAACCCCTGCACGCTTTGCTATTGAATTCATCCTGGCTCCACTATACCCTCTTTCAGCAAATTCTTGTTTTGCAGCTTTCAATATAATATCACGGGTTTCTTTTGAATATTTAAATGAGTCCATTTATCACCTTATTCATTATTATGAGCGATAGCTCATAAAATTAACTATTTTATTTAACCAAAAAATTTAATCATTTAGTTAAATTTAGTACACACTGATAATCACGTCAATATTTTTTATTAAATTAAAACGAAAAATTTTTCAAAATTCATTTTTCATATAAAGAGATTGACATTGAATTTGACACAATATATTTTTAATTTACTCTAGAGTTTTGTATATTCAAGGACTAGTTATGAACCATTCCAACGGCATAATCTACGAATTTTTTATATTATGTTTTAAGATTGCCTCAAAACTCATGCGCCATAGACCACACCTTAAAGGGAGAGAATTTTTACAATCCATCCCCGACCTTGTTATATTTACACCAACTCACGACAGTTACTTTGAGGTACCTTCTTTATCAAAAGTATACTATGCTTTGAAGCCAAGGCCACATTTTGTGGTTATGGCAAAAAAGGATTTTTTAAGCGGTTACTATCTGTCATCAAATTTTGGAAGAAAGAATAAAATTGCCTATTATCTATTGTATTTATTGGACAGAACTGGACTTCCTAAAGCTTTTTTCAAAAAAATGAAACTCATTGATATCCCACGCCCTTTTATTGAAGATTTTCAAAACAAGGATGCAATGAAATCCGAAATATCCGCACAGATGGCAAAACTGAAGGAATCAATTTACAGCGGCTTTTCCACTCTGATATTCCCTGAAGGTACAACATGGGGGTTTGGAGGTCTTAAAAATTTACGGAGCGGCATTTTCCAGTTGGTTGACAGTACCTATCGCCATTTTCAAAAAAAGCTCTATATACTGCCAATAAATGTCAAGGTTGACAGATGTATAGCTGGCAAAAAGGATATTTTCATTAACGTAGGCAAGCCAGTTTTTATCTTAGATGATAAAGAAAATTTTTTGAAGAAAGTATCACATATTTTAAAAAGCCTGCACACTATAACGTTCAGCCAGATTGCCTCAGCCTACCTGCAGCGAGTGTCAATGGCTTTTGAAGAAATTGATAAAGCGATAGCTCTAAAAAAAGAAGAAATTGCATCACATCTAGATGCCATAATCAATGAATTTATAGAACTCGTTAAAGAAGGTAAACTTCCCAACATTGACGAATATCTCAATGACAATGGTTACCGGCATAAAAAATTAAAACGCTTTTTGAAATTTTGTATTAAGAAGGGATATATTGAAAAGAAAAACGATTTTTATATTATTAATACTAAAAAGGTGTTAGCTTCATTTCCAATTAAATCATATCGTAAAGAAAATCCCGTGGGGTTTACTGCAAATGAATTGTTATCAATAGATTACACTTCCATAGTAGCCATATACCAAAAATACTGTAATTATACTAACACCACAGCATTGCAGGTACAATAAAGTATTATTGTATTCAATGGATATTATTAACCCACGTTTAATCACTTCTTTAAGATTCTGCTGCACTTCAGGCGTTGATAACAAATTTTTTAGTAACCCTGGATCAAGGCTGTAAAACAGTGCAACTGATGTAAGTAATATTACCACTGCCAGCCACCGTGTCTATATACCCGCGGTTCTTCTGAACAGATAAACAGCTATTATAACCAGCACTACTGGAGCAACTAATCCTGCCGGCATACGTATAGTTTTCACAGATATACTGATAAATTTTTTAATGAATGGGACTATATCAATTATTACATTTTTATGAATAACATACAGGGCTACCATTGTAACTATCAGTGCTAACCATGATGCTATTTTTGTAAAAACACCCTCTGTTCTGTATACCTCATAGATTATAGCGGGGATAATACCTATAGCTATAACAAGAGGAATAGATTGCCATATACCAATAATGCTTCCTACAATAGCTATTACTGTGATGATTCCACAAATAATTGGAGCATGTTGATATTCTTTAGCCACGGCAAACCTCCTAATAAAATAAATTAAAATATCATATTATTGATTTATCATCTCTGATGGCTGCCCCGTTGCATCAAGTACGCTGCTGTAAAAACGTGAACGTGGATCAATACGCTTGCGCTGCGAAATTGCCACTTCAATTGGAACATGTGTATAGATATTGCTCCACTGCCCAATAACCAGATCAGTTTTGCCTGCCATACCTGCATGCACAGCGTTTTGCCCAAGCAGCGTACAGTAGATGGAATCGTTGGGTACCGCGGGTGCACTGCGGATCATGTAGCTTGGGTCAATATATTTGAGATTTATCTCTATACCTTTTTTGTCAAAATATTCCTGTATTTTTTCTTTGAGATAAATCCCTATATCTGCAAGCTTTACATTGCCCGATGCATCATACTTTTTTTCAGTATCTTTTTGTAAAATTTCCTGCCCTGCTCCTTCAGCCACACATATAACCGCATGCCCTCTTTTTTTCAAACGATCTTCCAAATGTGCACATAAGCCATTTGGTCCCTCAATATCAAAAGGCACCTCAGGTACTAATACAAAATTAACATCATTGCTTGCAAGTGCAGCATTAGCCGCTATAAATCCTGAATGGCGCCCCATAAGTTTTACCAATCCAATTCCATTTGGTGCCCCTTCGGCCTCGGTATGTGCAGCGTAAATAGCATCTACTGCAATTGAAAACGCTGTTTCAAAACCAAAGGAGCGCTGTATAAAACTGATATCGTTATCTATGGTTTTGGGAATTCCCACCACTGCAAGCTTCAAATTCCGTTTCTCTGCAATCACTGCTATATCATGTGCACCGCGCAATGTTCCATCACCACCAATAGTATATAAAATGTTCACACCAAGTTTTTCCAGGGTATCTACCAGCCTGTCCATATCCTTTGTTCCACCCCTGGATGAGCCCAATATACTGCCGCCTTGCATGTGTATTGATTTTACAAAATCTGGTGTCAGTTGAACTGGTTTATAATTATAATCTGGATTGAGCCCATTATAGCCGTAGGGTATACCAATAATATCCTTTACACCATACCCATAGTATGATTCCATAACCAATGACCGGATTACATCATTTATCCCTGGGCACAACCCTCCACAGCTGACAATAGCCACTTTAGTGTTCTCGGGATTGAAGAAAATTTTCTGCCGTGGACCTGCGGCTTCAAAGCTTTCAATATGCTCACCTCCTTTTGGAGGATTTTTGCCAATAAAGGCATTGAAACGGACACGAATATCATCACTTACAAATGTTGCATCCCGCTGCCCGTATTTTTTCAGTAATGGTGAATCAATTGTGCAAGGACCTAAATTTTTTATAGTTGTTGGCATGTACTGCTCCTGTAACTATTTTTTGTGAATGTATATCATCACAGTAACATCTGGCCAATTAGATGTATCAAGAGGATATACCCCTTGTGGTGCAACTATTTTAGTTGATAGTTTAATGCTCTGCTGCAAAGTACTAACATATATTGGTATAGTAGTCAAATATATATTTTCCGGGTTTTCAAGATCTGTTGTATACAGAACAGGTATCTTTGAAGGGTTGACATCTATGGAAGTAATTTCATATCCTTGTGGCACTGATCCCACTATCTGAGGCTTAATCTCAACATCACGCTGTTCCATTGTATGCAACATCAGATTGAACTGAGATGGGTCAATATCCACAATATGTACTTCATCCGGCACATTAAAATTTTTACGCTGTAAATTTACCAGATGCTCGCCAGGAGAAATATTCGAAAGGTCAACAAAAGCTTTTAGTTCATACGGCTGGATACTTTCCATCTCGCTAACGGTTCCTGATAATGATATGCGCACTGTCTGCGGCTTTTGGCCAATAATTACCATCTTAGGTGGCAAACTGTACTGTATTGGGATTGTATACGTTCGCTGTACCACCTGACTGGCATTTATAACTATAGCAAGCCATATACAGCTACCTACAAGTAAACTAAAAAAAGCTTCTGCTAGGCGAATACTTTTTGATCTACGTTTTGATGAAACAGGAAACAATCCACTAATATTTTGGAGATGATTTTTTATTTCAGCTTGTATTTTTTCTTCATTCTCAGCAGGTATATATGAACCATTATGAAAGATAGATACCGTCCCTCTTTCTTCTGATACTGTAATAATCAGCGCATCACAAATCTCTGATAACCCCAATGAGGCATGATGCCGTGTTCCAAATCTATAATCCAGCTTTTCAGATGAAGATAATGGGAGCCTGTAACCAAAGCCAACTATCTTACCGTTTTCTACAAGCATAGCCCCATCATGGCCAGGCGAATGAGGATCAAAAATACTTACAATGAGCGGCACACTCACCTCAGCATTAATTGTAAAGCCGCCATGAATTTTGTTCCCAACATCATCCTTCCCTGGTATAACAATTATTGCTCCCCATCGTCGCTGTGCAAGTGTATGCACTGCATGAGCTATTTCATTTATAAATCCGGATGATTGTTTAAGAAGTTTTTTTATTCGGAATGCAGAGGCTGTCCTTTCAAAGATTTTTCTAATTTCGGGCTGAAAGATTATGATCAAAGCAATCAGTGCAATATTGCTCACATTGTTAAACACCCATTCAACCCCGGGGAGTCTGATAAAACGCGCCACAAGATAAAATAATAATGCAACAACAATACCAAGACCTATACGCCATGAACCCGAGGAACGCAGAGTTGTGTAGAACAAAAATACAATAAATGATAGAATGGGAATATCAATTAAACTGCGCCAGTCTAATAATGTTACTAGTGTCTGAATATTCATATTTTTGCTTCTTTCTTAATTGAAAGTATTTTTTTCACAAAAGAAATTTTATGCAATTACTTTTTTACACTATGATTCAAAGAAACAAAATTTGTTACAGTAACTATCGCTATATTTATTTTTTTATTGATTTTTACTATCATGAAATATTTATTAAAGCTCAAGGCAGATATGTATAGTAGTTATCAAATACAATAAATGTAAGGAGATAGTATATGTCATCAAAACATAATGAAATACAATTCCCAAAGGGGTTTTTATGGGGCACAGCTACTGCTGCCCATCAGATAGAAGGCGGGAACACCAACAACAACTGGTGGCTATTTGAAAAGTCAGGAAAAATAAAAAACAACGATAGTGCACTGGTTGCATGCGACCACTGGAATCGATACAAACAGGATTTTGACCTTTTGAAAAAACTCAACTGTAATGCATACCGAATGTCAATTGAATGGTCGCGCATTTTTCCGCAACCAGGCATACTGGACAAAAAGGCACTTGACCACTATCAAAAAATGATTGATGAGCTTTTAAAACGCAAAATTACGCCATTTGTTACGCTGCTTCACTTTACATTGCCCATATGGTGGTTTAATGAAGGTGGCCTGCTTAATCGCGATAAAAAACATTTAGAACATTTTGCCCAATTCTGCCGTGTTTTGGCAACCACATTCAAAGGAAAAGTCAAATTCTGGAATACAATTAATGAACCAAGCATTGTCATGCTGGGATACATCACCGACATGTTTGCACCTGGTGAAAAAAACCTAATTAAGGCAGTAAAAGCACTTGGCACTGTTATGCTCATGCATGCTATCGCATATCATACAATAAAATCTGTAGACCGCGATGCTAAAATTGGGATAGTCCATAATGTGCAAATACCCATGCCATATAATCCAAAAAGCTTTCTTGACAATCTGCTGGCAAAATTTGTCGATTATCTTTTCAACGGTGCTGTCATTAGAGCCTTGAAAAAAGGCAAGCTACCATTTCAGTTATTTAGCACTCATAACCAACTTATAAACTCTAATGATTTTATTGGCCTTAATTTTTATAACTTTTTACGGGTTTCTCTTAAACTAAAAGACATTGCTACATCGTCAACCGACAACCCTGTATGTGGGCATGATAAACTATGTGCAGGCCTTGGCTGGGAGCCTTATCCCGAAGGTTTTTACCTTGCTATTAAGCGATTACACCAGGCATTTCCCAATTTACCACTCTACATTACTGAAAATGGCATTGGTACTGATAATGATGCCTGGAGGCAGAATGTGCTCATTGATCACCTCACAATGATGGCCAAGGCAATTCAGGAAGGAGTTGATATCAAAGGCTATTTTCACTGGTCCTTAATTGACAATTTTGAATGGGCTCAAGGGTATATGTCGCGATTTGGGCTGGTACATGTTGATTTCAAATCACAGAAACGGACGATAAAGCCAAGCGGCAAACTGTATGCCCAGATTGCAAAGGCAAATGCCCTGAAAGCTTCAATACTTAAAAAATTTCCTCAAGATATTTACAGGCCACAATTCTGAATTAAGAATACAGTGGTGAGGGTATAATACATATCCTCACCTATCGAATTGTCAAATACGATAATATAAACCATGGAAGCAATTGAAGCATTTATCCTTGCAGGTGGGAAAAGCAGCCGTTTTGGCAGCGACAAGACACTGCATCAGTTTGGCGGTAAACCATTAATAGAGCACGTTACTGACAGACTGCAAGGGCTGTTTCACTCAATTTCAATTGTTGCCAATGATAGTAATAAATATAACTATCTTGCAATCCCTGTATATTCTGATATTATACCCGGGCTTGGTCCACTTGGTGGTATCTATACGGCGTTGCAGCGTTCTGCAACTTATTATATTTTTGTATGCGCTGCCGACATGCCATTTTTAAATCAGGAATTTATTACGTTTATGCTGCAAATTCCACGTATCTATGATTGCATTATTCCCCGTTGGAAAGGCAACACCGAACCTCTCCATGCTATCTACTCAAAACGTTGCATCCCTCACATTGAAACACTTATACAGAATAAAACCTATAAGATCAGCTACCTTTTTGAAAAAGTTGTAATGCGCTATATCGATGACGATGAACTTATCGTATATACCGAAGACCCTTCACAGCTTTTCTATAATATAAACAGGCCCGGGGACATTCATCCTTTTCAATAATTCTTCAATAATTCCAGCCCAATATCCCAAACGCAAGCACATTCATTGTGATTGGTACTGCATAAATAATAGACACTGCCAGTATCTTCTTTTTAATTGTCGAAAGTCCTACAACAACAATTGCAAAGAAAAAGAAATGAAAATACCCAAACAAAAAGATAAGCCACACTCCTTTAAAAGAAAGGTTCCAATATTCATATTCCCATACCAGATGCCCTCCAATGTTAAGCAAACATTCCACAAACACGCAGAACGCTGCATACACAATAGCCCAGAACCATTTTTCAGGAATGCCAAGAATTTTAATGTTTTTGCCGGTGAGAGTATGGTAAAAAATAATCCCCAGAAGTGTAAACATGAACATTATCTCAATATTCCAACCAACCATTGTACGCAACGCAGTATCCCCGGG
>JAOAIH010000083.1 GCA_026414805.1 Spirochaetota bacterium
GAGCCTTATCTCCCCATCTCCACGCTCTCCGCGTTCTCTGCGTGAAATAAAATAAATGATACATCACGAAGAGTACGCAGAGAGTACAGAGTTTTGGGGGTCAGAGCATTAAAAGTTACACCTTAAATCGCTTCACGATAGTATTTAACGTTTCTGCTTGAGATGACAGCTCTTCACTAGCTGCTGCAAGTTCTTCAGAGCCGCTTGATACTACTTGCGTAACTTCGTTAATTTGATTAATTGCTTTAATTATTTCATTGGTTGATGCACTCTGTTCTTCCATCATTACAGATATTTCTTCTGACATTTTATTAACTTCTTCAACATCTTTTTTCACATTATTGCTCATTCTATTAAGTTCCTGAGACGATTGAGCAATATTTTCCATTAATACGGCAGTAGTTTTTACATTTTCAATTATCTTGCGCAATGAATTTGCAGTTTTTTCAACTAGCTCTGAGCCTGCATTAACTTTATGATTAGTCTCAAGTATGAGCTTATTTATTTCCTTTGAGCTCTGCGCCGTCTGGTCTGCTAACTTTGATATTTCTTCTGCAACAACTGCAAAACCTTTTCCATGTTCGCCAGCCCTTGCCGCTTCAATAGAAGCATTTAACGATAATAGATTAATCTGATCAGAAATATCTGATATAATAGTTACTATCTCAGTAATCCTTCGCGAACTTTCATTAATTTCTCTCATTCCACTCACCGTGCTTCCTAACACAGTTTCACCTTCCTTAGCATAGCTATGGGTTTCATCAGCCATTTTATATGCATCCTGGGCATGTTGGTTTATCCTTTCTATTGCATCAGCTAAATATTCCATAGAGCTTCTGGTGGCATCAGCTTTTTTTGCTTGACCTTTTGCATTCTCAGATACCGAATCAATAGTTGCTTTTATTTCTTCCATTGCTGAGGAAGTTTCTTCAATGGATGCTGCTTGATCCTGCGCAACATTAGCCAATTGCTGACTTGATTGTGTCATTTGTACTGATGATGATGCAACATGATCTGCAGCATCTTTCACTGCTAATATTAGATCTCGCAAATTATCAATAAATTGATTAAATAGAAGTGCCAGTTTCCCTACTTCATCATTTCGTTCTATTGCTATTTTACGCGTCAAATCCCCATGCCCTTTATTAATATCCTCTAAGGATATAACCATTTCATCCAAAGGATGTAACCCTTTATGCACCACACCACGTATGAGAGCTATCGCTATCCCCAATATTATTGCATTTACAAGGATGCTAATTATTAATATTTGAAGCCTGGCTTTAAAGTAGTCTTTTAATGAATAAATTATTTGAAATGCTCCGTGAATTTCACCTTCCTTCCAGCCCTCCATAGGACCTCCAGTGGGGTCTTTGCCATCTTTTCTACCCCATAAGGTATAGGATAGCGCAGGATCCCCATGGCATATTAAGCAGTCCTTTGTCAATCGAACAGGTCTAAAATATCGCAACGAATCATTTTCATAATCAATTAAATAATATTCAGATAAATTTTTTGATTTAATCTCATTGAGAATCTTTTGTTCAAATTGAGTTGGTGTATTTGCAGGATTACGAGGATATTCTTTAGGTACTCTGAACTCATATCCTAACTCTTTGGCTTTCTTTTTCATCGCAACTATTGATGAAAAAACAGGAACGGTATAGACAAATTTACCTTTAACGTCTTTTTTAAGATATTCTTTATCATAAATCTGTCGATCCCAGTTATCAGCCATATATTCCCGGAATGCCTCACCCATTGTACATATAGAGCGAGCTTTATCAACAAATTGACGTTCAACCTCTTTTATATAGCTTATCCGCCAAAATATATTGGTAAATGCCAGACTTAATACTAAAACAGTTATAACACCTACCGTAACCTTTGTTTTAATTGTCCAATTACGTATTATATTAATAACCCTNTTCATACACCCCTCTATAACAACTGTATATTTTTAAATGATACACAATGTTAATAAACTAACACAAATATCACATATTTTAATTAATTAATTTTTAATTATAAATGCTAAAATTGCAAGAAAACTATATCGATATTTGCCACTTAAAATGATTCACATTATACTCAATTTGTGTTCAATTGTCAAATTTAAAAAACTCGGGTTTTTCAAATCAGATATTTAAATGACATACAGAGTAATAAAGACCAAATTATAGTTAAAAATTTCTCTATTGCACTTTATCAAATATTGATTCAAATTCATTAATAGTTTCACAAAATGCTTTTTTGCGCACTTCTTTCAACTCACCATAATGAGAAATTAACACATCAACAATATATGGATCAAGTGATTTGCTTTTTGCTTTTTTCAATTCATCTATAAGCATTGAATCATCCATAGCAAGTCTATATGGCCGTGATTCGGCTAACGCTGTAAACATATCAGCAACAGCCAGTATCCTGGAACCCATGGTTAAGTCTTGTGCAGCCATTTTAAATGGGTATCCACTCCCATCCATTTTTTCATGATGTAACGATGCATATTCATTTATAATTTTGAAAACTGGATCATCAATTTCATTAAGTATTTGATATGTAAAATATGCATGACGTTTCATTACCCGCCATTCATCCACTAAAAGTTTATCCGGTTTTTCAAGTATTGATAATGGAATAGCCAGCTTCCCAATATCATGAAGATGACCGGCAATATCAAGCATCAAGCATTCCTTTTCAGAAAACTTCAGCAATCGTCCCAACTCTCGGGCAACCATGGCTACCGAAGTTGAATGAGATGCTGTAAATCGGCTTCTGAAATCTATTATTTTTGTGAAAAGTTTTGCAATATCATGGGCTTGTTCAAGTGTTAAAATTGGATTATAAAAAATATATCCTTTTATTGTTCTTTCTATATTATTAAATTGCAGGTCAAACCAGAATGACTCCTGCTGTGCTAATGAAATAAAACATTTAACAAGTTCTGGATTAAACCTATTACCCGAATGCTCACGAATAGAATCACATATTGCATCTTTTTGTGTGAGAAGATCAGATCTATAATCAATAAGCACATCCACTCTATCTGCAATATGGATAATTTCTGAAGCTATCGGAATACTATCTTCAGTTATGTTTTTCTTTTCTGAATGTGATACATGATGATACTTAATTATGGGTGCAATATTTTTTGTTAAAGGACAAGAATCAAGAAAGCGATAGCCCATAATACTATGATAGTCTATGCTACCTTCATAGTCAAAATGGGCTAATTCCTTATAATCGGCTTCTTTAAGAACTCCAATATCATGAAGCGCAGCTGCAATAACCGTCTTTGTAATATTATCAGGATTTAATCCTATGCAATGGGCCAAGCGACCAGCAATATATGCTACTCGTTTATTATGACCACCTATATTCGGATCTACCAGATCAATAGATCGCGATAATGCCATAAAAACATCAACAAGAAGCGACATGCTCCCTCTATACTTTTAGCAAAATTAAACTATATTAATACAATTATTCATTTCTCCATAAAATATAATACTACAAAGTTATCAATGAACCAAAAAAACGTCAAATTGTCTTTATTTTTAACATATTCTTAAAACTTTATCAACTGTAATAATTTAAATTCTGATATTTTATTTGATACACACAAGGGCAAGCTTAGCTCAACATCAATATTGCATACATATTATAAAATTATGTCATTTATTAACTTTAGAAAAAATATACACAACATTCAGAAATATGAATCAGCTTAAGAATACCTTAATCGTGACAATTGCATATACTTTAGTTATCTTTTTATTTTTATTTATTACGGACCTTTTATGTATTAATGCTTTAAACACAAGAGCTTAAGAAAATAATTTTGACTCCTCTTTCTATAATGAAACTTTAAAAACTAAATTAATATAAAAAGGCTGTTTCCAAGAACAGCCTTTTTGTAATAGTTTGCCCAGGACGGGACTTGAACCCATACGGGAGATTCCCACATGCCCCTCAAGCATGCGTGTCTACCAGTTCCACCACCTGGGCTTATAACACAACATATTATGATAAACATAATATTTTGTGCACATTTTATGTCAAGAAAAATGTATCACAAAGTAACCACTTCTCGATAAATTTTAAGATATTACTATTTAATCCCTCAAAATACCAAAAATCAATTTTATTTAATGAAGGATAAATGTAAACTACTTTAAAATTATTTTTATAAAAGTTTTACAGTACCTACCTTAATGTTTTAGTCACAAAATAAAGCATAGTAGCCTTAATAAAAAAACAAATGTATAATAAATAAAATATTTACTCTATACTCAATAAAAAGGAATAGCTATATAAACCAACATATTTTTTATATTGAACCTACTAGATATAATCTATAACTTTCCTAAATTATATTTATTTTTATGGTAAACGAATCTGTGAAGGTTTCAAGAGAGGCAAAAAAACTTCCCTATCTTCATATTGAATTCCTATAACATCCTTTTTACATTTATGATAGCATTGCAGACAACCAATACATTTGTGTTTATCAAAAAGTGGACGGTTATCCTGTAATGTAATAGCCTTTACAGGACAACAGGTAACACATAACCCACATCCAGTACATTTCTCAATGTTTGCTATTTTGGCATAATAATACGTTTTGAAATGAAGCGAATTTATACCCCTATTATATGAACCTAAAACACCACAACAATCCCAACAGCAGTTGCATATTGCTATCTCATCTTTATCAAGGTTATCTTTTTCATGCCATACAATATGTACACCACCTTTTTTCTTTGTTTCTTCAATAATGCCTATTGCTTCATCTTTGTTGATAAAACGCCCAAATCCATATTTGACTGCATGCTGGCTGAATTTACCCAGCACAATACATGCTTCAAGTGGCATTTTCAATCTGCATTCAATTCCTTCCAGTGATTTCCATTGACGGCAAAAACAATGCACAACTGCAATTAGCCCATCATTGACATATCGTGCAATTAATTCCTGTATGGAGGTTGCTGACATCACTTGGCTTGCTTCAGGAACTATCTGCTTATTAATAATAATTTCCTTTTGTAATCCTGCTGGTTTAATTGTATTATGTGGAGTATTGCGCTTGTTACTCCAGTTTCTTAGCTGCCGTAGTGGCGTTATATTGTACTTTTTCCACGAATTAAACAATCTAGTAAGCCAGTGTGCAAATTGCGTTTTTTCAGGTGCCCTGCTGCCGTTACATAAATATACTTCAAACCACCCTAACATGATAGGAGAAACACTAAAAATCTCTTCACCATTATTTTGCTGTGACCAGATCATCCCTTTGCCAATAAGTGCTGAAAAAATCTCCCAAGCATTATGAGGTGGCAAGTTTACTTTTTTAAATATTTCATCTTTTACTGCTGGCTCTGACCCCATAGAAAGTAAAAAATCTACTTCGTGTGGTAATAATACCTGGTCAAATACTTTAAGAAGCGTCAATGTGATTGGTATTGATGATGCCGACTGTCGGTTCATCATCAAAGCCAGCCGTGCAAGTTTAAGATAATTGTTTTTTGGCATTATTTGTTAATCATTAGCAATCTTTAAAAGTTCAAGCATTGTAGCAGCATCTTTTGCATAATTTGAATCAGGATATTCTTTTATGAGCTGGGTAAACGCCTTTACTGCATCATCTTCAAAACCCATTTTGTTGTAACATATTCCAATCTGAAAAAGGCTATATATGCCGTCATCCGTCAAGGGAAATTCCTCAAAAAGACGTTTATAAATAGTGATAGCCTTTGTATATTGCGAATTATCAAAATATATAGCTGCTATAAAGCGATATGCTTTTGCCCTGTGCAATCCGTCAATATAAATATCTAAATATTCATAAAATTCGTTCAGGGCTTTCTGGTGCTCATTAACAGATATAAAAAACAACCCTTGTTGAAACTTTTTATCATCAGCTTCTTGCTGCATAGTTCTTTTTTCTTGAGCTGCCACAGGCAAAACAAAAATTAATAGCAGTATCAACATTACCTTTTTCATAGTGTTACTCCACGTATACTACAATTACTTTAGCAACCCTTCAGCTTCACCAGCTATCTCTTCAACCAGCGCACTGAACAAAGTTATGACATCTTCATTGGTACGTCTGAGCCTTTGTGCCAGTTGTAGGGCGATAGCTCTTGTTAAAATTAAACCTACTTTAGGATTGGCATCACCGTATTTAATGAAATTATTGCGTTTGAGTACTAGACAATCACAATCACTTTTTGCAACAACTGTGGCCGAACGTTTGTCCCTGTCAATCATGGCAAGTTCGCCAACATATAGCGGATTTTCAAAAGCATTCATTGCCACAACAGTATATGGTTCATTTTGCAATGTCCGTTTCTGTATTTCTATCTCTCCATTAACTATAATATATAATTCATCACCAAAGTCACCTTCCTTAATTATGATTTTTCCTTTTTTTATTTTTTTATAATTACACAAATTAGCTATATCCTTAATAACCTGTAAATCCAAACCCTTAAAAAGGGATAGCTTGTGTAATTTCCTGATTACCGTTTCATTATCTTTGATTACCATACTTTTGCCTCAACCAATTTCACTGGAACCTTCAATCAGAACAGCCTTGGAAAAATTTTTAATTATATAATTCTTATCAGGATTCAACACTGGGTAATTAGGTATCATTGTTTTAACAATCCTTAAATTATCCACAAGCTTTGAAATATCAGGCGTCTTTTGGGCTTCCTGTAATGCCAGCCGCTTGCGTTCATAAAAATTACCTGTATTTTCTAAAAGTCCAATTAAAATCTTATTTTTTTTACCAAAATATTCCACAAGATTACTATACGGTTTATTAATAAAGTGGGAAGGAATTTCCTCAGTGGTTAAGGACACAGGAGTACTTACATCAATAAGTTCACCTATAACATGCGCCAGTCCGCTTTTTGCAAATACATCAGCAATTATGTTTTTACTGTAATTATTTGTAAGGATTACCTCATCACACCCTGATAAACGTAAGTATCGTTCATACTTCTGGTCAATAATTTCTGCACATACATAAACACTTTTTGAAATTGCCTTAATCGACATTACTGACATCACAGTACGCGAGTCGGCATCCTGTCCTGACTTACCCAGTTCATCCGCCAGCACAAGCACTTTTTTTGCATACCGTATATTAGCCCTGTTTAAAACATGTTCATCAATATGATCCCCAAACACATAATGTATATTGGAAAAAAGAATATTACCTTTTAAGTTTTCTATCTGTTCAGCCTCAGCCATGCACACCAGAACAACATCATAACCTGCAAAATCCTCTTTCCTCTTTGCTATGCTGGACAGAACCATTGCCATATCTTTTTTCCAGCCGCAAATAACATAATGATTTTTTATCTTCACAGGCTTAAGCCCCCTGTCTTCTTTTAATTGTTTTTCCACCAGCGTTGAGGCAATATTACCAGTAATTACCCCTACCAACGCCATTCCAAAAAACATTGTCAGTATACCAATTAACCTTCCTAACCGTGATATTGGGTACTTATCCCCATACCCTACAGTTGTAGAAGTTACTATTGCCCACCATATTGAATCTTCAAAGGAATTTATATTGCTCCTTACAACCTCCTGTCCGTCTAAAGTTGTATAAGTGCGGGTGTATCCTTTTTCAATATAAAATATAGCTGTTGAAAAAATGAATAATACCACAAAGCATACTGCAAAAATTCTAAACACCATACTGCGCATTAAATTATTGAAAATTATTCGCAAATTTTTTAATACTTTCAGGTTTTTAAATGTTACATTCATATAATTCCGTATATTTACATTATGCGATAGCTCATATCAATTATCGAATGGTAATGAAAAAAAGATTACAAAATTATTATGTCACTTTAAATAAATACGATAAAAAAAGGGGAGAAAAATCTCCCCTTTTTAAATTCTATTATTATATTTCTCTCTTTTCTATAGCTCTTTCAAACCTCTCTTAGGCTTGCTCTTGGAAGAAGATAGATCAACAGAGCCTTTTATTTCTCCCTCAGACTGTGCCTTGTATGCAGCCTCAAAAATATCTTCTTTCATTTCAGCTTGGGCAAACGACTGGTCAATGTCTTCACGAATTGTAGATCTTCTGCGCTTGAATGTTGCAAATGCAGCATCTTGGAATCCACGTGATACACTATAGAGGAACTCGTTCAATACATTTGCCATACCTTTCAGCATATACTGTTTGCGCTTGATTGTTGTTACATCAACATCAAGCACTAAACCAGGCTGTATATGATGAGGGTTGATCTTATAGGTAAATTCATTAAACCTTCTTTCAAGGAAGTTGATGCGCTCATCAAGAATAACCCTTTCAATTGGGTTCTGGAATCCGTGCATCTTCTGCAGCATTTCGCGCAAATATTTTAACTTGTTTTTCAAATTATGGATTCTATCTTCGTAGGTTCTATTATTTTTTTCAACGAAGGAATTTTCATTATACATTTCGCCAATCTCATTCCACAATACTGAATTTGGATCAGCATCTTCTTCACGTTTATTCCTTCTCCATTCACGTGACATTAATCTGTTTGCTAAATCATCAAAGTCACGGAGCGAACGGAATCTCTTCTTTGATTCATAGTGAGCATGCACAACATCCCATACTCTCAAGATTTCACGTGTAAAGGCATCCATCTGGCGGTCGTATTCCTTCTTTGCTTCACGCAGTTGGTTCTGGTCATAGTATGCAAGCCGTATCGCATAACGCTCATCCGGAAGAACAGTCCTATCCAGCTCTTCATATTCGCGAATTTGGCATATACGTGCATTTTTCATGTTATCGCATACCTGATACCCAAGCTTTGATGTATCAAGTATTGAAGTAATAGCATTTACAGCAGTGTTGTAACCGCGGTTACGGATATTTTCTTCATCGATGATGTACTTAATATTTTCACGAATATTTAGTGGATCGTATTCTTCAATATCGATCTCAGCTCGAAGTCCTTCAATCTTATCAAGGAATTTCTTAGCCAGTATTGTGTAGCGTTTTGATTTTTCATCTTCTTTTTCATCATCAGTGAAATTTTCAATCCTCTTGATCTTTTCAAACATTACTTCGGTACCTGTGAGCTCGCTCTTGCCCTGATCAAGCAATTCCTCTTTGAGTATCTGAATCTGCTTATCAATCAACTCATGGATATGCTTTTGAATAGCGTCTTTCAACAATGACTCAACTGTTACTTGATAATGGTAAATAGGGCTTATTAATTCGCTATCAAGGATGTTTACAGATAGCTTTACATCATAGACATATTTTGGCCTGAGCTCATTATCCTTGAATACGCATTTTATAATTGCGTAAGCATTTTCACCACGGATAAATGCACCAACGTCAGTTTTCTGGCGAAGTATTGCATTGGTTTCATTTTCTAAATCATTCATACCTCTCTGGATATGACCCTGCAAGTGCCCGTACATGTTCACAATGGATTTTTCAATTTCGCCGGTATTAAATTTGTCCGACCCGCCTATTTTATCAAGAAGCTCCATTATTTCACGTGGGGTATAGCGGGCTAGTCCTTTTGCTTCTTCCCTGTCCACAAAATCACGGACTTTCTTAATAAATTCATCTTCCATCGTAACAGTGTAGCGGTTAAACATGTTTACGTAAGTCTGGTTGACATAATTGTACAGCTTTTCCTTCAAACCACCCATAACATCCAGTTTTTTCAATACTTCTTCAGGAAGCTTGTTCTGTACATGATTTACCAGCTTGTCTACCGTTTCATCCAGTATAAGCCTTGCTTCAGCAACCTTATCACGACCTTCCTGAGCTAATGAATTTCTTGAACCAACCGCACTGGGTTCGGTTGGATGAACTTTATTAGGGCTTTTTGGGAATTGAGCTATTGACATTTATTGACCTCCTTGATTAAATACATTTTTGTCAAAGATGCATAATATATAATTAAACTTTAATGATGCACCGTATGCAATCCAACATTACCGCATATCTTTAATGAAAAGCGTTTGAAAGTAATATTTAAATTAATATCATTATGCTTGTCAACGCTTTATTTAAATTTTTAAAAAAATTTTTAATTATTAGTATACCTCATCCTTCATAATATTTGAATGTGTAATTGGCTATTTTAAATATATCACCATCTTTTAGAATATCACCTGGATCCCTGTTGACAAAGTGTACTGTATTTTCAGGTGCAACAATTTGGCATTTAACACCTTTATCAATCCATACTGCTTTAAGCAGTATTGGTGTACGTAATGCAAAATCATGAATTCTGATAAGATTATGGCTATCTTTACCAATAGTTATAGTTTTACTGTTTTTTGCTGTAAGGTTGACTTTTTCTATTGTAGGATCTAAAAGCTCATTATTCCAATACTCCAGTGCACCCCTCACTTTAAGCTGTGCTGCACGACGCAGTAAAAGCAACAGGATTATTAAAAGAGCTATCGCCACAACAATAATAAAAAGTGGGTGCATATAGAAGGGGCGTGTATTTATTTCCTTAACCTTTGCCATGGCATCTATATCTTTTTTAAGATCCTGTGTTATGACTTTGTCAAGACCCTCCTGTGCATCAATTACCTTTGTATACTGCGATATGCTTTCTTTAACTTCTTTCTGAACTTTTGCAATATGGCTATCCTTTTGCATTTGCCCTAAATTGACAAAGAATATAAACCATTCATTCCCCGAATACTGTTTTGCAATTTTTTTGATATCATACCGATGCTCTCGTGCATATGGTGGAGGGTCATCAATAGCATCGGTTATAATGATGATAACCTGTTCCCTGTCAGGATCCTCAGCCTGTAGCTTCTTTGCCTTATCAAACACTGCATTCATCATGGCCATTGTATATGTCCACTTGCCACTTGCTTCAACCATTGAAATGTATTTATTGAGTATATCCTTATTACTTTTATGTTTGATATACACTGTTGGATAGATTTTTACCTGAGTATCAAAAGTTATCAGTGTAAGGCTATCGTTATCATCAAGCTGGTCAATAAATTTTGGCAGGCTTTGCTTTACCAGCGGCATAATATTTTTTCCACCATAGCCAGCCATAGATAACGACGTATCAATAACAAGAAGCAAATCTTTTGATTTTGCAAATGCCCCTGCTGTGCATACACCAATACACAGGACAAATACAATTATTGAATTAAATAAGCTATTTTTTGCTTTCAAGGCGAACTCCTTATATAAATAATATTTTATTTTTCAGCATGATTAGAGCTTAACTGGTTAAAAAAGACTAAATGATAAAAAAACATTAGTCAAGTAAAATTATTATTTTTTAATAACTTAATACTCCTTGTAACGGCGTGTTTCTTTTACATAATTTCGTAAATCTAATGAATGCTTTTTATCTACATCCAGATACTCATTCATCAGAATGAAAAACCATAGCAACGTGTCTTCTTCAGTCTCAAGAGCTACAAATTTCCTTTTCTCTCTCCAATCTTTAATAATTACACCCTTACCAATAATCATCATAATATCAAATTCCAGTTCGTGACTTACACTTCGGCTAACATAGTAATCAAGTATTGCATTTTTCAACTGTGGCATATCAATATCACTGTTAGCAGCAATAATAAATGCTGGTATAAGAACAGATTCTTCCACTTCGGCAAATTTGTTGAGCTTTTTTGTCAATGCAACATTATTAAGCACTTCAGGTAATTGCTGAGCACTTATTTTTTCAACAACATGAAACGTAGCATATACTAATTCTGAAGGAATGTGCCCATTCATCATCTGGTCTATAATATTCCACTTTTTATAGTATGCAATATAATCAACCGTTTTTGGGACATACCCGCTTGCATCAACCGGTTTTTTGTCGGATACAACAAAATCAGTTGGGACTATATCCTGTAGCAAATTCATTATTTGTTTTATATCTGTCTCTTATACACA
>JAOAIH010000084.1 GCA_026414805.1 Spirochaetota bacterium
TTTTCTGCTGCTCTGATTAATCCTAAGTTTCCTTCCTGGATAAGGTCAATCAATGACGATTCAAGATTAGTATAATTTTTTGCAATCTTTACAACAAGCCGTAAATTAGCATTGATCAGAGCTTCTTTTGCCTTCTCGTCACCCTTGCATTTTTTCTTTGCAAGTTCAATTTCTTCTTCTGGCGTAAGAAGTTCTATCTGATTGATTGCGTTAAAGTACTGATTGATTGACAAATCTTCAAAGTCATTATATCGTTTCATGGCTGCCTCCTCTCCATGAATTGCTTCACAAGTAATTTAAATAGCAATATCTGTGCCAAAAATTCTATAATCGTAGTTCCATTTATGAAAAACTTTTTTAAAATACAAAAAAATTGATTGTTTTTTGATAAAATTTATAAAAATGTGCATTAAAAAATTTGAAAAATATAATTTTAAAGGTACAATGGTTAAAAAGAAACTAATTATTTGCTAAAATACTTAACTGAATATACAAAAAATATCAAAATTTGTCAATAGTATATAAATAAAATAATAAAAAAGTAACAACTGTATAATATTTACACACAAATTTTTTGTACTGTATAAAATTTATACATTTACTGGGTTTTTAGGTTGAAAAAGGATACATTGCTTAATCAAGCGCTGTCAGCTAATTTAAGCAGAAATAAATTTAGCTACTATAAAAAACTTCGCCACCTTTAAAGGTGACGTAAGTTTATTCTTTAGATACTTCCGTAATAAATTGTTAAAATATGTTACAAAAAATTATTTGATATTGTATTTCTTCTTAAATTTTTCTACACGCCCTGTAGTATCAACTATCTTCTGTTTTTTAGTATAAAACGGATGACAGTTGGAACAAATTTCAACATGAAGGTCTTTGACTGTTGAACGTGTAGGTATTTCATTACCACATGCACATTTAATCACAGTATCGTAATATTCCGGATGTATCCCTTTTTTCATATCTATCTCCTTATCATAATAAATATATCACATTTATCCCTGCATTGCTTTAAAAAATGCCTTGTTGTTTTTGGTACCGCGCATCTTTTCAATTAAAAATTCCATTGCTTCGGTTGAGCTCATTGATGAAAGCACTTTGCGCAAAATCCATATTTTGTTAAGCTCTTCGGGATCAACCAGAAGTTCTTCTTTGCGTGTACCTGACTTGTTGATGTCAATTGCGGGGAATATTCTTCTATCGGCCAGTTTTCTGTCAAGTACGATTTCACAATTTCCTGTACCTTTAAACTCTTCAAAGATAACTTCATCCATGCGGCTTCCTGTTTCAATAAGAGCTGTTGCAATAATAGTGAGACTACCGCCGCCTTCTATATTCCGTGCTGCACCAAAGAAGCGTTTGGGCTTGTGCAATGCATTTGAGTCAACACCACCTGATAGAATCTTACCGCTTGTAGGCACTACCTGGTTGTATGCGCGTGCAAGTCGGGTAATTGAATCAAGCAGAATGACCACATCTTTTTTATGTTCAACAAGCCTTTTGGCCTTTTCAAGTACCATCTCACTTACTTGAACATGGCGGGAAGCAGGCTCATCAAAGGTTGAAGATATAACTTCGCCTTTTACAGAACGCTCCATATCGGTTACTTCTTCGGGGCGCTCATCAATCAACAACACTATCAGTATAATATCGGGATGGTTTGTGGTGATAGCATTGGCAATTTTTTGTAAGAGGATAGTTTTACCAGTGCGGGGAGGAGCAACAATCAGTGCACGCTGCCCCATGCCAATAGGAGCAATGATGTTAAGAATACGCATGTCAATTTCTTCGGGAGTAGTTTCTAAGTTTATGCGAGTTTCAGGGTATAGTGGAGTGAGGTTATCAAACAGTACACGGTTCTGCAGTTTTTCCGGATTTTCGTAATTGACTGCTTCTATACGTAGTAGCGCAAAAAAGCGTTCATTATCTTTTGGAGGTCGTATTTGACCGGCAACAGTATCACCTGTTCGTAAGCCAAAAAGCCGTATCTGTGATGGTGATACATAAATATCATCAGGGCCAGGTAAGTAGCTATAGTTGGGTGAACGAAGAAATCCATAACCGTCATTTAGAACTTCAAGTACTCCACTTGAAAAGATTAAGCCACTGCGCTCAGTTTGTGCTTTTAGTATTTCAAAGATAAGATCTTGTTTTTTAAGTCCCGAGACTCCTTCAATATTCATTGAGCGGGCTATTTCCATTAATGAGCTGATTGTTTTTGATTTGAGTTCAGCTAAATCTAAGCGGCCTTCCTGTATTGCACCATTTGCTGATTTTTTTGCGTACTCGCCATTTCCGTTTTTCTTGCTATTGTTGTTCTTTTCAACAGCTTCATTTGTTGCTTTTGTCATAACACACCTTTGCATCTATAAGTTTGGAATTGATATGAATTTTCCTTCAAAACAAAATCCTATGTTATCCATACAATAAATGGCTAAAGCATATCTTGATTGTGTAATATTTACACTTTAAATGTTTTTTAATAGCTTAAATAATTATCAAATTTATATTAATTAAATTGCACAATTCCTTATTTTGTTATAACTTACATCAGAGGATGTTTCCATGGCGTTGTGGTTTTACTGTTCTTGTTCAAGTACATAACATAATCAAAAAAAGGTCATCGAATAAAAAAGTTCTTTTACAGGAAGGCAATGAGTTTACCATCTATTCTTTTCATATAATATACTATAAATTCAATCACCTGTCACAAAAAAATACTATCTTTTTTTATTTTTTGCAAGCATACATCATAGTATAATTTCGTCAAGAAAAAATGCAAAAATGAGATATTTCTTCATATAAATGGTATTGATAAAACCAAACATCCACAGTGATTAAAAGCATTCATTCCATTTAATCACTGTGGTGGTACTAGTAAAAAAAGAATTATAGCGTTTTTATAATTTTATGAATTCCTTTAGCGATAGCATCAGCAACAGTTTCTTGTATTGTTAATGCCGGCCGTATGATGATTGAATCGCGGGCTACTTTCCCCGTTGTTACAAAAATGCCTTCGCGCAGTAGTTTGCCCACTGCCTTTTCTGCTAAAAGCTCAGTGGCAAGAGTTGCAGCAATAACTAATCCTTTGCCGCGCACTGAAAGTATTTTGCTGGGATATTGCTTTTGCAAAGTATTGAGCTTTTCAATGAGCTGTCGCCCAACCTTTTCAGCATTTTCCCATGGTTTTGTTGTTTCATACATATCCAGTGCAGCGTAGGCAACCCTGCATCCTAAATCATGGCCACCAAATGTTGAAAGGTGAATTAACGGATGTGCGTGCATAAACTTCTGTACCTGTTTTGAAAACACTGTGGCTGCAATGGGGAATATACCAGCACCTAACGCTTCACCTATCACCAGAATGTCTGGCTCAACTCCATAATGTTCAAATGCAAATTTTTTACCAGTGCGCCCCATGCCGGTTTGTGTTTCGTCAAGCACCATTAGTGCGCCAGTTTTGTTGCACACGTTGCGCATAATTTTGAAAAATCCTTCACTTGCACTGCGGCAGGCATTTTCTACCTGAATTGTTTCGGTGATAATTGCTGCTGTTTTTGTTGTGACACGTTCTTCCAGTGCTTGTATGTTGCCAAAAGGGATTGTGACAATATCTGGTATCTGCCCAAAGGTTTTTTTCTTATCGCTCTCTGACAAGGAAACAGCAAAACCCGTCTCACCATAATAGGCGCCATCGACAGTAACAAGCTGAGTGCGCCCAGTAAATCCCCGGGCAAGTTTACAGGCAAAGTCCATTGCTTCACCTCTGCCTACAGAAAAGAACACACCGTTGAGTGCAGCTGGTACAAAAGATATAAGTTTTGATGCAAGAAGTGCCTTTTCCTGTGATATGAGGACAAAGTTTCCCTGATCGGATTTGTCGGCCTGCTCAATGAGTGTGTGCGATAGCTCCTGTGGAAGTCGTCCTAAGTTAAAGGTACCAGCACCACAGTAGCAGTCAATGTAGCGTTTGCCTTTTGCATCGAAAAAATATGTACCTGTGCGATTGCCTTCAGTAATTGTATACAGTGGCCAACCCATATCATGCCTCCTTGCTGTAATTTCTTTTTGTAATGCCAAGGATGTCTTCAAAGTAACGGATGATGTCAAACACTGCTATCTGAACATGGATATCATCCAGAAGTACCCTTAGCAATGGAATTTTTGATAGCGGTTTGGTAAGTGGCAGATACACACGCATTGTCTCAATGGCTTTTTGTATTATAGAAAGCATTTTTAAAGCTTCATCTTTTGTGATGGTAATTGGCACCATAAAGCGCATTACCTGTGGCTGATTGCCCGAATACACCGCAAAGATGCCGTGACGGGCTAGTGAATCGGCCATGAGAGCGCCCATATACTCATGTGTATATTCAACACCAATCATCAATCCTTTACCACGGATTTCCTTAATTATATCAGGATTTGCATGTTGTATATTTTCTAATCCTTGCATGATGACGTTGCCTATTTTTTCAGCATTTTCCCATAATCTGTTTTTTACGATGTAATCAATTACGGCAATGCCCACTGCACATCCAATATCGCTTCCGCCAGTTATTGACTGATGAAATTCAGGATTGCGTTTGACGTACTCTGCAAGAAGCGGAATATTGCGGTACATTACCACTGCGTTAGGAAATAGTCCCCCGCTTATTGATTTTGCAAGCGTCATGATGTCGGGCACCACACCAGAATGTTGACTTGCAAACATTCTGCCGGTGCGCCCAAAGCCAGTTTGTATTTCATCAAAGATAAGCATAATGCCAAATTTATTACATATTTTTCTTAAGCCTTTTAAATAATAGTCATCACCCACAAAGATGCCGCCTTCTCCCTGTACTGGCTCTAAGATTATAGCAGCAGTATCAATGCCAGCTATCTGTTGTACCTGCTCAAGGTCGCCAAACTGCACAAAGACAAAATTGGGCTCAAGGGGTTCAAAGAGGTGGCGATAGTAATCCTTGCCATTGGCCGAAAGTGAATATCCCGTGTGGCCGTGGTACGCTTTTTTCATTGCAATGATTTTTTTACGGCCAGTGGCGCCTCGGGCAAGCTTAATGGCACAATCAATTGCATCACCACCGCCTGAGGCAAAGAGCACCTGAGTGCAATCTCCTGGAGCTATCGCCTTTAATTTTTTTATAAATTCCTGTTTAACATTTGATTGTAAAAGATTGGTACCAATGTCATACTTTTGCAACGCTTGCCTTAGTGCAGCAATAATTTCAGGATTACCTCTTCCTACATTAAAGCAGCCGGCTGAAGTAAAGCAGTCAATTATACGGCGCCCAAAAAGTCCATCGGTAAAGCCAATTCCTTTGCGGCGCGTTTCAATAAAATCCAGGTGTGCAGCACGCATCGTTTTTGTTTGCCCTTTTGAAAGATGGCGGGCAAAAAGTGTAAAGATAGTTTTCTTGTCCTTATCGGTAAGGGTATCATTCCATAGTGCCATACGAACCTCCGTGATATATATTAGTTGGTTGACTAACATAAATATTTGTGCTTGTCAAGAAATAAATATTGACTAAGAAAAAACAATACAACAACACTGATAGCAGTATGGGAAGACGCATTTTGAAAGACACCCGAAGGGAAGAGATTGCACAGGCACTGTATCGTTGCCTGCTTAAAAAGCCTTTTGTCAAGACAACGATAAAGGATATAGCAAAGGAAGCTGGTCTCAATCATGGAATGCTACATTATTACTTCAAAAACAAAGAGGACATACTGCTGTATTTTTTAGATTGGATAGTTGCACTGCATCTGGAGGATTTCAGAAAATGGGCTGGCAAGCAAAAGCTTCACGATCTTACCTTTAATGAAGCGCTGTCGCGTGCCATGGATTATGCAAAGAAAAAGATTACTCTGAATGAAGAATTAGCCAGAATATTCATAGAGGTATGGGAGATAGCACTTTATCATAAAAAGGTAAGAGCAAAATTGCAGTTTGTGTATAAGGAATGGATTGAACAGCTGGTATCAGTTATTGGGAAAGAAACAAATACAAAAAATGCAACAGCGATGTCAGTTGCAACAATAGCATTCCTGGAAGGTATTTCACTGTTTCATATTATGCTTTCGGATATGTATCCTATCAAAGATATACTTAACTATTTTGAAAAGAAAATTGAAACTCTCATCAACGATAAATAACTACAAACTATCTTTTATGCGATAGGTATTGTTTAATTGTAATTTGACATGGCTTTTATATGATGCAATTTCGGAATGTGCTGTTAATGGTACAACATTATGTAGCTTTCCAGATTGGAAAAGTTGCAGCAAAATGCGGGTGCCTTTCTTTTCATTTCCATTGGGATGCACCAGTACAATGCTTCCTGTTACAGGGTAATTGCCTTTTGCAAGCCAAGCATCGGCACCTAAAGGGATGAGCCCATACCCCATGACTTTTTCATAAATTTTTTGACTTGAAATTAGTCCTGGAAATCTGAAAAAAACTGAAGGTATAATGCCATGTTCCAGCATACAAACTTCATTTTGCAACACCTCACGTGATACGCTGGTGCCTTCTTTCAACATGAAGTTTTTCTTTACCGGTAACTTTCGGGAATAAAAATGGGTAAAGCTATGGTTGACCCATGTGATGTCAAGCTTTCCGGTACTTGCTAAACGTTTTAACCATTCAAAATCTTCAGGGTGTTTGAGCAACCATGTACCGCTGATGCATATTGTTACAGGAATGGGATGTTGATGTGCATTGAGTTTAATAAATTTTGAAAAAAAATCACTGTCGATAGGGCGCTTTGAAGGACACAGGTCAAAGGTTATAACGATACCGTTTGTGTTGAAATGGGTAATACCTGCATTAAGTGTGCGTTTGGACTTATGTAAAGCTTCCAGGTACAGCTTTGCATATTGCGTATTAGAACATTTGTGAATTATATTTTCAAAAGAATCCTTTGCTATGCTGCCTTGAGGATGCTTTAATATACCTGTGTTGAGTGTATCAGGGTTGACGTATAAATATGATAGCACTGAATCATATTTAAATTTTCGTAAAATTATATACCGTGTATATGTTCCATTGTGTGATGGTTCCGTGTACAGTGCGTAGTAGGGCATATATGAATCAATTTTTGCATAAACTGGTATAATAGTTACTGTGAAAATAGTCATTGATGTAAAAACAATACTAAACCATTTGCAGAGTATTTGTTTCATAGTGAACCTTTTTTAACGATAGTTATCGGTAATGAGTTCTAGTGATTATGAAGTGAATTGAAAAGCAAAGAAAAAAGTCAATTAAATATTAAATAGTCCATTCCTTGGTAACTATCGCCACCAAAAAAAATCAGATAATTTCAATAAAAAGCTATAATTATAGTTGCAATTGTACAGCCACTCTATATATAGCGCACTGTACAGAAATTCTTGAAATGAAAAGGTTACAGGAATATGAAGCTCATTGTACAGAAATATGGTGGGACCTCGGTTGGGACGGTGGAACGCATAAAAGCTGTTGCGGCACGTATAAAGCGGTACGTGGAAAATGGCTTTTCAGTGGTGGTTGTGGTTTCGGCTATGGGTAAAACCACTGACCAGCTTATTGATCTTGCCAAACAGATAACCAAAAATCCTGACAGGCGTGAAATGGATATGTTGCTATCAACCGGCGAACAGGTTTCCATTGCACTGCTTGCTATGGCTTTGCACGATATTGGCATCGATGCAATTTCGTACACAGGTTCGCAGGTAAAAGTTATTACCGATGGCAATTTTTCAAATGCTCGTATTCAGAGCATTGCCACCGACAGAATAATAAAATCCCTTGAAGAAAACAAAGTGGTTATTGTAGCCGGTTTTCAGGGGATAGATGAGGATGAGAATATTACCACGTTAGGAAGAGGTGGATCGGACACCTCAGCGGTTGCACTTGCAACGGTGCTTGGTACGCGCGATTGTGAAATTTACACTGATGTTGATGGAGTTTTTACTGCTGACCCGCGCGTTGTTCCAACCACAAAGAAGCTTAAAGAGATTAGCTATGAAGAGATGCTTGAGCTTGCGCGGCTTGGTGCAGGTGTGCTGCATTCACGTTCAGTTGAATTTGCTAAGAAGTACAACATACGCATACATGTAAGGTCAAGCTTTAACGATAACGAAGGAACAATAGTAATGCCACGGGAGGAGATGATGGAAAAATTTGTAATTAGCGGTGTCACATCAAAAGATGATGAAGCAAAGATAACGATACGCGATATCCCCGACAGGCCGGGTGTTGCTTCCATGTTGTTTGGTGAGTTAGGAAAGCAAAAAGTGTATGTGAACATGATAGTGCAGTCAACAGGTAAAGATGGCAAGGCTTCCATTTCATTTACTGTGCTTAAAAATGACCTTGATAGAGCATTGAAAATATGTGAATCATTGAAAGATAAATTAGGTGCTTCTAGTATTGACTATAAAGAAAACATTGCCATTGTTTCAGCTGTTGGGGTTGGCATGCTGTCGTCATGGGGTGTGGCAGGACGTATGTTTGATGTGCTTGCAAAGCACAATATCAACATAGAGATGATTTCAACATCGGAAATTGGTATATCTTGTGTTATTGATTCAATGTATTCAGAGCTGGCAGTAAAGGCAATACATAAGGAATTTATTGAAAGCAATGAATAAAAACTATATTGATCATAGTCAGGTGAAAAAACGGGTGCACAAAAAGATTTCACTTGGCATTATTTATGGTGGAAAAAGTGGTGAACATGACGTTTCCAGGTGTTCTGCAGCCTCTGTTGCACAGGTAGCTGCAAAAAAATACAATGTAGTGTGCATTGGCATTACCCGCGATGGCAAGTGGCATGTACAAAATGGCATTCCTTTAGAAACACATCCTGAATTTGGCACTGTTCTTGCATTGCATGCTACTGGACAGTGGCATATCGATATGTCGGCAAAAGATGATTGTTTGCACTTATATAATAAAAAAGCAAGGAAAGCTGTTACCGTTGATGTTGTCTTTCCACTTGTTCATGGCACGTATGGTGAAGATGGCACATTACAGGGTTTACTTGAGATGGCTGGTGTGCCCTATGTTGGACCGGGTGTGCTGGGCTCTGCAGTTGGGATGGATAAAGATATTGCCAAAAGGATAGTTCAAAAAAGCGGGGTGGCGATAGTTCCTTTTGAAACAATCCGCATTGAAGATTTTACCTCCTCAGATATACATGATGTATTGCAATCTATTGAAGCAATAATGACGGTATTTATAAAGCCTGCCAACGCAGGTTCTTCGGTTGGCATTTCAAAGGTAACAAAGATTCATGATGTTGAGAAAGCATTAAAAAAAGCTTTTACATTTGATACAAAGGTAATAGTTGAAAAAGCTATTACCTGTAGGGAGTTTGAGGTTGCGGTAATGGGTAATGAAAAACCACTTGCTTCGGCAGTGGGGGAGGTAATACCGCAGCATGAGTATTATTCGTATGAAGCAAAATATGTTGATAAGGATGGTGCAAAACTGGCAATCCCTGCAAACATTCCAGATGATATGGCAACAAAATTGCGCAATGATGCCTGTGCTGTCTATAAATTGTTAGAATGCGAAGGTATGGCACGGGTGGATTTTTTTGTCGATACACATGATGGTACAATCTATTTTAATGAGGTTAACACTTTACCAGGGTTTACCAGCATAAGCATGTATCCAAAATTATGGGAATATTCAGGTGTGTCATATCCCAGGCTTATTGATACATTAATTTCATATGCATTCCGGCGCCACCGTGTAAAGAAAAAGGTGGTAAAGGCCTTCCTTTCACTGAAGAAATGAATGCCAGTGAACTGATACCATGAGCTATCGCCAAAAAAATACAACAGTAAAGCACTGTGAAGCAGTTCTTTTTGACATGGATGGCGTTGTTGTTGATTCCATGTATGCCCATGCTCAGTGTTGGATAGATGTATTCAAAGAGCATGGTGTATATTTAGATAAAACCGATATTTTTAAGCGAGAAGGCATGACGGGGCTTGAATCAATCGCTGATATTTTTATTGAAAAAGGGTATGCAGTGCCGCCAGAACCAATACTCAGAGAATTGCAAAAAAAGAAATTGCAGTTATTTTCAAGTTATCAGATTGAAGTATATCCGCAAATGTTCACTATCATTCCAATGTTACACTCAAAGGGGAAAAAGATAGGTATTGTAACCGGTTCATTCAGGTATCTTGTAGAAAAGTTAATACCTGAAACGCTTTTACGGTATGTGGATGTTGTCATAAGTGTTGATGATGTGCAAAAGGGAAAACCAAATCCTGACCCGTATGTAGAAGCAGTCAAAAAATTAAATGTGAAACCTGATAATGTAATAGTAGTTGAAAATGCTCCAATGGGAATAAAAGCTGCAAAAGCTGCGGGGTTGTACTGTATTGCAATAAGCACAACACTGGTTGCAGCATTTCTTGATGAAGCCGATGCCGTTGTGCATGATCATGAGGAACTTAAAACATACTTAGCTAATTGCCTGCTGTGAATGTTGTTTTTTCATTGACATGCAGGTAAATAATCATATAATAGCAACATTGTGTGATTATAAAAATACTATACGTGCAGGTGTGATATGAGTGTTGCATGGATACCAAATACCTTAACTCTGGGTAATCTGGTGTTAGGGTTTATCTCAATAATTTTTGCCAGTACTACCTTCCCGCACAGTTTAACTATTTCCGGCATTCTTATTTTGGCTGCTGCATTACTGGATGGACTAGACGGGCAGGTTGCGCGCATGTTAGGCGTGGCAAGTGAGCTGGGGAAAGAGTTGGATTCGCTGGCAGATTGTGTAACATTTGGAGTTGCACCTGGTTTTCTGGCATATCAGGGATACCTGAGTGGGACCTTTATTACAATTATGGGAACATCAATTGATGCGGGTATATTCATTGCTGCAATCTTCCCAGTATGTGCTGCGTATCGCCTTGCACGGTTTAACGTGATACATGTCCCCAATGCGTTTGATGGGTTGCCTTCGCCTATTGCTGGCATAATTGTTGCTCTGGTTCCATTATGCTTTTTAAATATTCATATTCCAAAAATAGTTTTTATAATTAGTTTTGTGATTGTTGCCCTACTTATGGTTTCCACTGTACGCTATACTAAACCACAGTCATATCTTTTGGAAAAGATTACCGGTATTAAATTATTTTTATTTATTATTGTATTTGTAGGCCTTATTGTTATTTTTAAACAGTGGGTTATACTTGCAATTATTGCATTATATATATTATCAGGGATTTTAAGCTTTATTATACAATTAATTCAGGATTACAGGTATTAGTTAAATCGTGTCTGAATTTTCCCACTATACCGATGGCAAGCCGGTAATGGTTGATGTAGGGGGCAAAGAGGTTACTACCCGTATAGCCCGCGCAACCGGTTGTGTGTACATGCAGAAAGCAACTATTGAAAAAATAAAGAAAAACCTGCTTCCCAAGGGAAATCCTTTTGATGTTGCCCGCATAGCGGGCATACTGGCAGCAAAAAGAACCCATGAACTTATTCCTATGTGTCATCCGCTTATGATAACCCATGTGGATGTAAACATAGGGTATAGCGATGATAATTCCTACATAAAAATTGAAGCAACAGTACGGTGTGATGGTAAAACTGGTGTGGAAATGGAGGCATTGACTGCAGTGAGTGTTGCTGCGTTGACAATATATGATATGTGTAAGGCAGTGGATAAGCAGATGGTAATAGGTGATATACGGCTTGTTGAAAAGCGTGGCGGTAAAAGTGATTTTGTAGCATCACATTGCTTTTAATAGAACTATGAAAGAAATAAGATAATCTTGTATACACATATCAACCAAAAAAGCTTTTTTTACTGCAAAGAAAAAGGCCATATTTTAAAACCATTTAAACTATAATTCAGAATACAAG
>JAOAIH010000085.1 GCA_026414805.1 Spirochaetota bacterium
GGCTTGCTGCAGTAAAAACCTCATTGCACGCTATTACAATGGTAAAGGGCATACCCATCCCGCCAACTTCGGCTTCTTCCATTATGCCAACAAAACCGGCTTCATTAAATTTTTTCAAAGGAGCTTTAAGTATTTCTGGGATAATAACCCTTTTATTTTGTGGATCATATCTAACACCAATTTTGTCAGCTTCCCTGTTTACAGTATACACTTCTTCTACTGCAATTCTGAAAGCTTAATCAATGGTTGCTTCATATATGTCCTTATCATGATCAGCAAACTTTGGAATTTTTTTTAATTCATCCAATTTTAACATTTCAAAGAGTACAAAATGCACATCTCTTTGATCTACCAGTTGGTTCCGCATTGTTACTGATACTACTATTAAATACATCCAATATTTTTATTGTTAGAATTATTAAATATGTTAAGTATAACAATAATAATAACATACATATACATGTCATACTGATTTGTCAATGTATATATTATATGTTAATATAATTTTGTATATTAAAAAGATAATAATGTACCTATGAAATAATAAAGTATGCAACGTGTAATTAGTTAATGTGAGCATAGTACTTATTAGTTACAAACAAAAATTTTTTAGATTTTAATAAACAAATACAATTTTTTAATACCCAAAGTTTGTATGGTTTTATATTTATTACTAATTATACATCAGTGTGGCAAATCTTCTTTTTAAGTAATAGCAGAATAAATAACCAGCATATAATAACCATAACTGAAATAACCCATAGCTTATATGCCATAGTTATACCACCAATTCCAAGCAGAGGAATAAACATGCTGGTAATTATGCCTCCTCCCATGAAAGGTTCGTGCAAAAGTTGTTTATACGCAAACGCTTCCAATGCAGGAGTTTTATAATCAGGGTCGACAATTCTAAGCAGCATAAGCCCCGTAGCTGTCACACCCATGGATTGGCCCAGTTCTGCAATGGCGCGTTCAAACCAGCTATCCGGCAGTAAATTTTTTGCCAACACCAGAAGACAGAAGATATTCCACAGTATACCACCTGCAACCATTATTAAAAAAGGGACTATCCCCTGTATAACAATTACCACCTGAATCATTGTGACAGCACTTACTATGAGAATATCCAGTGCAACATTTTGAATTCTTCGCACAAGGCCAATGTCAATAGTGTCGTGTTTATCAAAGTGTTGGGCAAAAAGTTGCACTACAAGTCCACCAATCATGCACAGAGGAAAAAGTGGAAAGCTTTTTATAATAGTAATGAGTGTGGTATAAGTTGAATGTGAAAGAAATGGAAAAAATAACAATGCACAGTGTACAAGCAGTTCCTTAATACCATATCCTATAGCAACAGCAATTCCAACGATTGCTACATGGTATGACATGGCATCAAGTGAATCGGTGTGAATAGATAAATATCCCGCTACAGGCCTCTGGTCAATAGGGATTATACCTATGGTTTCATCTTCGGGGATATTTTCAATCTGTAAAGAACGGTGCGTGTAGCCCTTACGGTGTGCCCAATTAATAAGCACTATACCACAAATAACAGCACTTATAATCCCAACTGTTGCACTTGCCAGTGCAAAGTCTTTGCCCTGTGGCCATTGCATTGCTTCAAATGTTGGTGCAAGTCCACTTGCCGTGCCATGCCCACCTTCAAATCCTATCTCTATGACCGCACCAAACATAGCTGGCAGGTTCCACATCTTGCTTATGATAAAAATAAAAAGCCCAAGGCCAACCATGTATTGTCCCCATGCTACAATTTGCCCATACGACAACTGTGGTATAGATTTTTTTATCACTGTAGAAAATGATGGGAGCTTGACGCCTAAAAACAGGCAGGCAAATACAATATTAATAAGAAAAGCAGGTAACACAACAAGCCCTGTAAAAAAGCTTTCAAATGAAGTGATAGAGCATGCAGTAAGGGTTTGGTATAGTGTAAGTCCCACGATGCCGCCAATTAATGGTGAGGGAAGATACAACTTTTGAAACAGTGGTATGTGCAACCGCAGATAGTGTCCCACATACAATAATATACTAATGGTAATAAACGGTAGCAGTAAGGACATATATACCTTCTTTTGGATGATATAGTATAATTGACGCATATTCCTTTTAAAGAAACCAGAGGTCAAGACAAAATATGTGGGTACATGTATTTATGTGTATTTTTATTTTTGCGATAGTTACCATAGAATAGTTGTACAGTATGGAGCACTGTGCAGGCACACATCAATTATCGGTAACTATCGCCAAAAAAATTTTTTGCGATAATTATGCGAGGGGATCACCTTTGCAGAGCATCATCTGCGCCTGTGGTGAGTACATGCAACCAATGGGCTTTTTGCCATCCATTCCTAAATCGCGAAGATTTTGTGCCATGATGTGGTTGCTTTTTGCATTGACACTGCATTTGCCAGAGAATCCGTATGCAATTGTGAAACGTGTATCAACGACGGTAAGAGTTCTTAATGGTGTTCCCTTATGTGTTGTATGTGAAATAAACGAAGCATTTTTCAGCTTTGGCGTTGAGAGGAATCCGATATTTCCAGCTAATGTGACCAGAGGTTCGTTAATGTCGGGATCATACACAATTCCCTTAAAATATCGGTTGAGCAATGTAAAGTCAATCCGTGTGACAAACTTTGGATAATTCCACACTTCTTTACCTGCAAGGTAAGCAATCTGGGTGGTTACAGGGAGGTTGATTACATATGCGCCCACTTTCCATTTTTTTGCATCCTGCAAAATATGGATTGGTACTAAGGGTGGCTGCTTTTTGTTTTTTGGGTAACATAAAATGGAAAGTCCCACTTCATTATAAGGTCCTATGGCAGTATCGCGGTATTCAAAAAAATTCAACAGGGTTATGGCCTTACCAAAAAATGTGCAGGGTAAAAATGCAGTATCTTCTAATTTCTTTTTGGCTGCCGTATAATTCACAAGAAATATAAAATGTGCATATCCGTAGTCGTAGTAATAAATTGGCAGCTCTACAGTACCTTTTGTCATTTTAAATGTTTCAGTTGGAATAGTAAAAAATTGTTCCCGGGATAACGTCTTCATGCAAACCTCCTTTAGTTATTCAGTTTATAGTTTTATATCAGTTGTGTATTGATGTTCAATTATTGCGTAACGGTTAATCTGATTTGTGCCTTCATAGATCTGTGTTAAGCGTGCATCACGCAATGATTTTTCAACGCTATGAGCGTGTAATACACCTGCGTCTCCCATTAGTGCCATTGCCTGCTGACAAATTTCAACTGCCATATCGGATGCATATACCTTGGCAATTGATGAAAGTGATTGTACCGCCTTAAAATGGGCACAACTGCGCCAAATAGTCATGCGTACAGATTGTAGCTTTATAAGCATATCTGCAAGCTCATACTGCACTTGCTTGAATTCAATAAGCTTTTTACCCATATAATAGTTGTGGTTGCAATAGTGTAATGCTTTTTCAAACGCCCCGCGAGCATGTCCAAGTGCCATTGCGGCAACAACAGGGCGTGAGTAATTCAGTACATTTTGATTGAGTGCCCAACCGCCCTTTAGTTTGCCAACAATATTTCCTTTTGGAACAAATACATTGTCAAAGATTAATTCACTGGCATCGGCTGCCCTCTGTCCCATCTTCTTTTCGCGCCTGCCAATGCTAAATCCTTTCATTCCTTTTTTTACTAAAAAACATGTCCATGAGTCTATTTTTTCACCTTTAATTTTTGCAAATACCGTGACCTGGTCTGCAATAGCACCATCGGAAATAAAAACCTTTGTGCCGTTAAGTAAATACCCTCCTTTGACTGGCGTTGCAGTAACCTGAATACGTGCATCCTGTGCACCTATACTGTCTTCAACATCACTACCAGCTTCAGGTTCGGTGATTGCAAATGCCATTGTTGTGGGGATGCCACACCATGTTCCTTTAATATACATTGGTAGAAGAAATTTTATCCATGTTGGCAAATGTCCGCTTAACAGTAGTGGCGCAACACCTAAATGGTGTGCCAGAAGTAACAATGCCAGGCCTCCACATTCCGTTGCAAATTCTTCGGCAATCACAGCTACCTGTAGGGTGGTGCTTTTGAGGTATGGAAACAATGCTGCGCTTCCAAGAGGAAATGGCAGTATAATAGTCTGAAATCCCCAGCGGGTTGCTTCTTTAATCAGTGGTTGAGGGTCAAATGAGTATGGGTCTTGATCCACATGTAAGGCAAGTGGACGTAAGTATAGTTGTGAGAATGTAAGGGCTTTTTTTCTTAATTTGCGCACCTTTCTATTAAGGAGCATAGAATCATATTCCCATAGGCTTGTGTATTTACTGTCTACAAGGAGCTTGCCAAAAAATGCTAACTTTTCTTTTGAGTATCGCAATGACAGCATGGTATTGGTGTACATGCTATTCCTCCATTTCCATTTGTGCAATAAATTGCCGCATAAAAAATGGTGAGCCGCCAATTGTCTGCAATGTGGTACAATCTCTGAATTTTTTTTCAATACCAAAGTCTTCCATGTAGCCGTAACCGCCAAATACTTGCAGGCAGTTGGTAACTGCTTGTGTGCACAGAGTGGTTACTGTAAGCTTGCTTACAGCAGCATGGTGTAATAGTGATGAGCTATCGCACATATCAAAATTAAATAACATCTTTTGTGCTGTATTGATATACGCGAAGGCAGTTCCTAACAGCATTTGCACCGACTCAATATGCTTAATTATTCCTCCACGCTGGTAGCGCTGGTTTGCATATTGTAAAGTTTTATCGTAAGCACTTGTGGCTATACCTAGGGCGATAGCTGCGATACCAAGCCACAAACAGGCTATGAAAAACATCATTCTACTGACATCAATAACAAATGATTGCGTGGGCAACGAGTTAAAACGCGCAGAATACATCATGCCACGCAAACCGTGTGTGTTGTGTGGTTGCAACAGTACAGAATCAAGAGTTTCAAAGTAGCATATATGCCATGTATTGTTGTGAGGGATGCACACGATAGCATAACAAGGGTCATGCCCATAACCTAGCGTCTGTAGTATGCAATGATTATTTTCATAACTGTATGAGCTATGGTAGCTTGACGGATGTGTAAGTGTTGAATAGTATGGTGGAAAAATATCAGTGTAAAGTGCAAGGAATGGGAACAAAAAATTATTGCTAACATTGTTGTGAATTAGTATGTGAGTTGATATTCCCTGTATATGTGCTAAGAATGCAAACGATGCACATACAGTTGCTAAAGTTTTAAGCATTGTGAGTGTGTTATGGATACCCATAGCAGACGCATGTGAGTAAGTTCCCCACACACCGTATTCATATCCAGGTGCATTAACTTGCGCTGCAGGTATAATGCCTAAAGTATAAGCTTCTTCAAAAAGTGATGGCAGTAGTGAAAAATTCCCATCAGGATGGTGTTCATCAATATATTGAGCCACTCTTTTTTTACAGAAATCATTGGTTAATTTTTCAAATGCAGCAATATCGTTGCAGGATAGTGTATCCATAGGTTACTTTCCTCCAGAAACATATATTGTGTGTAACCTTTTTTTAGTAATATTACCATAGTGAGTTTGTGTTTGTCGACTTTTGTTATAACTCTGGACATTGTAAATATGACATGATGTACTGTATATAGTGGTGCAATTTTAATATGTTAATTTTTAAAACTATCTTTATATGCTGATGGTGTTTTTCCAGTATATTGTTTGAATATTTTATTGAATGTTGATTTTGAATTGAACCCTACGTGGAATGCAACTGATATGATATTTGCATCAGGATGCATAGAAAGGATCTTCTTGGCTTCTTCAACTCTGTATTTATTTACAAAATGATTGAAACGAATATGGCAGTATTCATTTAGAAATTGTGAAAGTTGGTGAGGAGTTATGTTAAGCTTGTTTGATAATATATCAAGATTGATGTCGGGGTCCAAATAAATTTTTTCGTTATTCATTATATCAAGGAGCTTTTGGTGAAGCAATTCCTTATCAATATTAGATAAATAATTTCTTTCATATTTTTTATTTCGGATAGCGTCAGCTATCCTGTGAAAAAGCAGTGGGAATCGTCTGTTTGTCAAAAAAAGAATTATTATAACAGCTATGGTCATATATCCTGCAATCACATAGTACTGATTTTTCTTTGTAATAAGCCATAGCAGTATTGGCAGAGGTGTTGTTATATTAATTGATTCAAGAACTAATGTCAAGTATAACCCTTTACGTATTTTCACATCGTTGAAAACTTTAACACATTGATAGATAAAGTAGAGTTGATACGATACAAATATTACTCCCCCTATAAAAAGAAGGATAGCAAACACATTAATATGTTGTGAATAAATTGATGATACTATATTCGATTGAAGTGAAGCGGGTGAAAAATAAAATGCCAATTCAATACAGAATATGCAGAGTGCTGGTAATATATGGAGGATCAAACGGCCAGATATTACTATGGTATTATTAATAAGTGAATAGTAGTATAAATAATTAAGAGGCCCTATTGCATATACTGATGTTAGATAAAATATGCAAGGTAGATGCGTAGTAAGAATACCTTCCCCCAGAACTGCATGGTTATAAAGTATAAGCGCTACATCTGCCATTACCAGAGCAGTCAGGTAGTCAACTTTTGTGCGGTTTGTTCTTCCGGTAACTTGTTCAATACCATGGAGTAGTGTAAAAATTGCACCAAATATAATAATAGCAAATGGCACACTCATACCTATAAATAATTATGGCACCTATGATGGTAATAATTAATCATAAGTAGTAATAGTAATATATTCATGATTATCACAATGTGCAAAAAATGAAAATGGATGATTTTTAGGTAATTGTAAAAAGCTATTACTTTTCATTAATAGAGCACATGCGTTATACAAAAGCTCCAGGATTTTTATAATTACTAATGTCTGGATGCTTGTAAATACGTTAGATTTCACAATATCAGGTACAGATATAATGTCAAAGAGGATATCTGATAGTATATCAATATCACATCCTCCAAATTGATAAAATATATTTTTTCCCAGTTCAAGGTGAGTATATAGATTATCTGTTTCAGGTAGCAGTTGATGTGCAGGTATTGAATATGTTTGTTTGATTGCATAGCTTTCATAGGCTGAAGCTAAAATTATAGAAGGGATGAAATGTTCATCAGCAGGAGCATCAATTAAAAGTGTGATTACTTGAATTTTTTCATTTTTTAACTTTGACGAATACAAGGTTAGTGTATTAGCTAACTCATGTGTCATTGCGTGAAATATTTCCTGGTCATCGATGGTTAAAAAATCTTTAATATATGCTGCAATATCTTTACTTTGAGTATGCAACATTGTTGTTTCGTAGTACTTTTGAAAGATTCCGGTAAATGGGTTATTTCGTACACTATGTAACATGGTAACCTCAAAAAGTAATGCAAGAATGGGTTGTTAGAAATGATGTATTCTCAATTTCATAAACCGTGTTGTCTAATTTATAATTTAATTACATAAAATTGCTCTTCAAATTCTGGCTTATTTTTATATCGCTCCATGAAATATGTTGGCGCTATATCCAAATGTTCAAAAATAAGAGGGTTTACTTCTATACCCGCTTGGTGCAGTGCTTTTACTGTTTCTTTTGGATCAGGTGGACAGCCTCGTATAGGGATAGCATGTATATGCGGATTATTTTTATGTAAATTAACCATACATTGGCCAAGTAAAATTGTATATTTTTTCCCATCTGAAGGTTTCATCTTTTTTCCTGTTAAAACTTCAACATCATTCCACGGTTTACCCTGCCATGCAAAAGTTATTGCGGTTAGTACTGCACCATTGAGTGCTGCACAATATGTACACATGGTAATATCGTATTTAGGATATGATAACCCGGTGACTCCCATCTTGTGCAATTTTTCGGGTAATGTCCCATCGTTATTGTATGGGAAAGAATATTCATGAAATGAGGTGAGCGATTCTAATGATTCACCAACAATTTTAATATCAGATAGATCAATTTTCCTTTTTTCCTGTTCAGCAGCTAATTCAAGATATGGTATATTCTTAGGGTTATGGCCAAGTACTATGGTGCCGACAATATCTGCAGATAACATGTCGGCTGAAGCAACAATGATATTACTTCGCCGTGGTTTTCCATCAAATCCTGGACCTCGTTCAAGTGTATATATTCCATCAATAATTGTTGCACCTTTTGGTAAAAGCGGATATAACTTTGCAATCATGTAGTGCAAGTTTTTTTGTTCGTCAGGATTATGAAATTTTTTTCTTGAAGGTATATTGAGTAAACCCTTTAAATTTTTGAGTCCCAGGCTTACAACAGTTTGGGCATGTGTCTTTAGAACTGGAATATTTATTAGAAAATCGCTTTCCAAAGCATCAGCATTTATTTGTATCTCAATTTCATTATCCAATGATACTTTTTTAAATGGCCTATCAAATATATTTACAATATTTACATTATATGTTTTTGCTAATGAAGTATAGCCTAAATAATCAAATGCATGAGCTGCTGTTTCTTTATCGTTAGGATTGAGAGTTACAATGCCTTCGCCAATTGTTATATAGTTTACTCCATAGTCTTTTAGTAATTCAACAACTTCATGCACAACAGCCGAAGTTGTGATAACACCCCATTTGGGGAAAGGCACTTTTGCCCAAAAAACGATATTTGGTTTAATAAAAACTTTATCTGATGGTTTTAAATTTGCAAATGCCTGTGAAAGATCTATAGCATATTGTATGCTTCCTTTGCTTTTATATTGGCTTAGGGCAACGCAATACTTCATATTTACCTCATTACTGTTTTATAAATATGTTATATATTTTATATTTATTTTATGCCCCAACCCAATATACCAGTAGCTATTAACAATGTACATTATTGTCAAGTATTAAAAATGGCAGTACAAAAAAATAATATGTAAATATTATATAATAACATTGCAATAATATTAATTTTATTTGTTGCAATATACCATATATATTTAAAGATATGTTGATTAATATTTGGCTTAAAAAGGTGTTTGTATGATTAAAAAAATTCTTTATATATTATATCAACCTTATAAGTGGGTGGTATTTTTTCCATTTCTTGTTGTATCTACATTATTCTTTGGTTTTTTAACTATTATTCTGGTTCCCTTGACAAATCCAAAAATTGCCAGTTATGTTTGCGGGGCAATATGGTCAAGGCTTAATGGATATATGACTCCTATAATAGTAAAGGTGCATGGAAGGGAAAATATTGACCCAAAACAGTCATATGTAGTAGTATCAAATCATCAAAGTCATTATGATGTATTTGTATTATATGGTTGGCTTGGTATAGATTTTAAATGGGTAATGAAACAGGAATTGAGAAAAGTTCCTGGACTTGGTATTGGATGTGAAAAAGTTGGGCACATTTTTATAGACAGATCAAACAGCCAAAAAGCATTACAATCACTTAATGAGGCAAAGAAGAAAATTATAAATGGAACTTCTGTAATTTTTTTCCCTGAAGGCACTCGCAGTAAGGATGGAAAAGTTGGGGACTTCAAGAAAGGAGCTTTTAAAATGGCATTTGATTTAGAACTCCCAATATTACCAGTAACTATTGTTGGCACTGCAAAAATATTGCCTGCTCACACTATCAATTTGTTTCCGGGGGTAGTTAACGTATATATTCACAAACCTATTGATATTAACGAATTTACTGAAAGCAGAATTGAAGAATTAATTCAAACAACTAAATCAATAATAACATCATCGCTATAATTATTTCCAATTTTTTATATACAGGTATGCTTTTAGGGGAAGTCATAAAAATGGTTGTTGAGAAAGTGTTGCAAACCTATGATTTCATATTGTACTCATTGTAATGCAATTTTGTCAAATTTTTCATCGAAATCACTCAACAAGTGTTGCAAATATTTGTATCAAAACAACTATTTTAAACAGTTTCAAATCTGATAATATTATAATGTAGATAAATATATGCTTTCTTAAATTTTCTAAAATGTGTTCTATATTTGGGAAAAATTATAAGAAAACTAATTGCTATCGCCTCCAATTTATTTTATCATTTAAACTAATAAGTAACTTTAACAGAGCCCTGTGCACCTTGTTTATTTGTGTTTTGCCGCAAGAATGGAATCTTAATTATGAAATTTTTTATTTTTTTTCTTTACTTTTACTATTACACTTTGTATTATGAAGTATATTTTTTATTGTATAGATACAATAGACTAAAGATAAATTATCAAATGGTTGAAGTGAATGAAAAGTTTATCAAAATATTAGTATCGGTAGTGCTTTCATTATATTGTGTATGCTACCTCTTCATGAAAGAAAATGCTTTATTAGCACAGAGCTATGAAAATATAAAAAATAACCAGGAAGTTGCAAAAGATGTTATCGATAGCGCATCCATTAACAATAGAGCAGATGAGATTGATTCATATGATGGGAATCATAAGCCAAACCTTGCAACTTTGGCAATGCTTATAGGCGTCCCGGTTGGCACTCTCATTTATGGTATGGCCACCTGGGATTGGGGCGAAGAAAAAAGTTTCCACGTCAGGTATGAAGGTTTTTTTGGTCAAAATACTGCAAATGGTGGAGCTGATAAAGTTGGCCATGCATTTTCCCATTACATTGCATTCAGAGCTTTGCATTATTATTATGATTGGTCTGAAAATGGTAGCGATAGTAAATGGTATTATTCCATTACAACAGCAGTATCACTTGGATTATTAATAGAAGTGGGTGATGCATATTCAAGTGAATATGGTTTTTCGTATGAAGATTTTATTGCAGACTTATCAGGAATATCTTTAGGTATACTATTAGAATATTCACCTACATTGGACTCGCTAATTGGTACAGCTGGCAATACATGCCTACATCTCGGTATTATGCCAAAAATGGAGAGAAGCCTCTCAATTTCACTACGGACTATAATGGCGCTAAATTTGTCTTAAACTTTAGATGTGCTGGTCTTCAAAATTTTGGTATCAAATTGCCAAATTTTTTACGGTATATACAGCTTGATTTTGGTTATTTCACTCGCAATTATCGAAGTGGCAATGTAACAGATGAAGGGCCATATAGAAGTCTTTATTATGGTGCTTCGTTAAACTTTATGGAAATTGTGAAAGATTTTTTTGATAATCCACAAAGTAAGCCTAGCAAGATATTACAGCAACCATTTAAATATTATCATATACCAGTAGGATATCATCAGGATTACAAGATTTAGAAGTTGCTTATTATTGCATTCTTGCGATCTGATTGCTTTGTTTATCTTTTTTTACACCCACCCAGCAATGGAATACCTCTTGCGGTAAACTTCATCATACCGCATGAATTTTGCTAATCGTTCTGCAAATGTCTTCCCTAACTGCACAAAATAGTCATGATGGTCTATGGGTACTCCAGTGT
>JAOAIH010000086.1 GCA_026414805.1 Spirochaetota bacterium
GTATTGTGCTTGAGCCAGATGGGCCATGTGCTTGCAATACGGTCTGACAAAGAGTCATTGTTTACGCGTGGCTTATTATCAAACAAACCCTTATTGGGGGCATTTGTACTCACATTTTTGCTTCAGATGGCAACTATCTACGTCCCATCCCTCAATCCAATTTTCAAAACACAACCTCTGACACTTGAAGAATTATTAATCACTTTAGGATTATCATCAGTAGTATTTATTGCAGTTGAAATTGAAAAATATTTTAAAAGAAGAAATGAATTACGAGTTTCATAAACAAGTGAATCTGATGGCATCAGGGTAAAAAATTTAAAGGATTTTTACAGGAGCTGTTTGTGGCAATATTTGAAGTCATATAAATGTAGTCAAAATATTAATTGTAAGGCTTCTAGAGACTAAATTCCATCAAGATATTTTTCATGTCTATCATAAAGTAAGAAAAGATTTCAAACAAGGTTTGATATAACGACAGTAAAATACTATATAATATTATTTTTGGAGCAGATAGCTCTTCAATAAAAGCCTGAGTCAAGCTATGTTAAATCATAGCCATGTAGTAAGCATATTTGATTAGACCAACATGGCTGGTAATTCCCAATTTTGCCATGATGTTTGATTTGTGGTTGCGTACAGTTTTTTCGCTTATTTGCAACATCTTTGCAATCTCTTTAGTTGAGTGTTCTTTTGCAATCAGTTTCAAAATTTCTTGTTCCCGTTTTGTCAACGCAGATAATCTTCTTGAAGTTTTATTCTTTACCATTATATCTTCAAGCACTTCATCGGGCAACTGCGGAGCATAAAAGCTATTGTGAACCATGACATGAAAAATTGCAGCCACTAGATGGGAAATTGCAATTGATTTTGACAGGAAAGCAGAAGCACCTGCTGCCAATGCACTGGCGGCAAGAGTTTCATTAAAATACCCTGAAAGTATGATGATCTTTGCATTTGGTACAATTTTTAAAATATTTTTGCTTGCCTCTATCCCATTTTCATTTCTAAGCCGCACATCCACAATACACACATCAGGCCTGGATGATTTTATAGCTTCAGAAGCCGATGATATATTTTCAGATGTGCCTACAACTTCAATATTATCAACAAGCTCCAAACTCTGAGCCAGGGTATCCCGCACCAGGTTTTCATCCTCTATGATAAAGACCCTTATAAGTTCAGGTACAATTGCCATATATTTAATCCAAATTTGTTTTTTTATTTTTTTGCATTTTATTATACATCAAAGATTATTTTAGTCAATAGGCAAATGTCCTAATTAATTATCGTTTTTAATAAAAAATCTTTTTTATTGTTGTAAGTCAAATTTTATAAACTTCATGCTCACTTTTCCCAATAATTAAGAAGTTTACCCTCCATAATGTAGTAATGTACTTTTTTAAGGTGCTGAATTCTATTATGAAAGGATTTACTAAATAACTTTAATTTATATAGAAAGATTGCAACTAACTGGTAGAATAGTACACTATAGGTATCTTTTAGCAATATACTTATCACTCACAAACACATTCTTTTATGTTTTTTACAGTAACATAATGCAATTACAATGCTCTTTAAATTATTTATAATTAACTGGATTATAATACTATGGAAAGGTTACATACTGCAAATAGAATAACAGCTTTAACTGTCACTACATTGGGGTCATTGCTTACTTCATGCATGGGATCCTCAATCAACATTGCACTCCCAATTATAGGCAAGGAATTTTCAATTGATGCTATTGTATTAAGCTGGATTGCCACATCGTATCTTTTAGCTGCAGCTATATTTCTTGTTCCCTTTGGTCGTCTTGCAGACATGTACGGCAGAAAGAAAATTTTTACTTACGGTATTTTTCTCTATACACTATCGTCATTCCTTACGGCAATTGCCCAATCAGCTTTTGTTCTTATTATATTCAGAGTACTTCAGGGAATAAGCGGGGCAATGATTTTCAGCACCGGCGCTGCTATGCTTATCTCAGTATTTCCACCTCAGCAACGTGGCAGGGTACTGGGTATTAATGTTTCCTCGGTTTACCTAGGACTTTCAACCGGTCCATTTTTAGGGGGTATTCTAACTCATCATTTAGGTTGGCGTAGTATTTTTGCAGTGAGTGTTTTTGTGGGTTTGCTAATACTTGCATTGATTTACCATAAACTTGAAGGTGAATGGGTTGAAGCTGATGGTGAAAATTTTGACTTTATAGGATCCTTAATTTACGCAATCGGTATAACTTTGATAATGATTGGATTTTCTATGTTGCCATCCATATTGGGAATATTCATGATATTAACTGGCATTTGTTGTGTTTTGGTTTTTATAAAATGGGAAATAAGTACTGAACATCCTGTTTTGGATATTAATCTTTTCAGGAATAATACTGTCTTTACATTTTCTAACATTGCTGCATTAATTAATTACAGTGCAACTTTTGCGGTAACATTTATTGTCAGCTTATATCTGCAATACATTAAAGCTATCAGTCCACAGAGTGCAGGGATGATTCTCATATCACAACCGGTAACAATGGCATTATTTTCACCACTAGCAGGTAGGTTGTCTGACAAAGTTCAACCACAGGTGATTGCCTCATCAGGAATGGTGTTTACAACAACAGGGCTTCTCTTATTAACTTTTTTACATTCTCATACTACATTACTGTACATCATCATATGTTTAATACTCATAGGGTTTGGAATAGCACTATTTTCATCCCCCAATACAAACGCAGTGATGAGTTCAGTTGATAAAAAATATTATGGGGTAGCTTCCGGCACACTGGGAACCATGCGGCTGACAGGACAGGCTTTCAGTATGGGTATTGTAACATTAATATTAGCGTTACACATGGGAAGAGTTAAGATAACTCCTCAATATCACGTGGGATTTTTAAAAAGTTCTAGATTGTCTTTTATCATAATTTACAGCGTTATGTTTTGTTGGTATATTTGCTTCACTTGCACGAGGTAAGATTACACGATAATCTTTTTTAGAGGAAACGTCTGCAAACTAAATAATGAAATTTTATGAATCATATAATTAGATTTGGCATAAAAAAAGGGAGTATTTTCATACATACTCCCTTTGTTACAATATTATAGAAATTTTTATCAGTTACTATCGCTCAACCGTTAATGCATGCCCCATTCCACCACCAATACATAAGGTAGCTATCCCTTTTTTAGCATTACGTTTTATCATCTCATGGATAAGTGTAGTTAAAATACGGGCACCGCTTGCACCAATAGGATGGCCAATTGCTATCGCACCACCATTTACATTTACCTTTTCAACATCCCAACCCATCTCTTTGTTCACCACAACAGCCTGAGCAGCAAATGCCTCATTGGCTTCAATTAAATCTAATTCATGAACTTTCCATCCTGCTTTCTCCAATGCTTTTTTGCTGGCAGGTATTGGGCCTGTTCCCATTAATGCAGGATCAACTCCTGCTGAAGCATATGAAGCAATACGGCATAATGGAGTAATGCCAAGTTTTTTTGCCATGTCTGCTGACATTACTACTGCTGCAGCTGCACCATCATTAATTCCCGATGCATTCCCAGCTGTTACAACGCCATCTTTTTTGAATGCGGGTTTTAACTTTGAAAGTGCTTCCATGGTTGTACCAAATCGTGGGTGTTCATCAGTGTCAAAAAGTACTTCACCTTTTTTATCCTTGATAGGGACAGGAACTATCTCATCTTTAAATTTTCCCGATTTTATTGCCGCTTCTGCTTTTTGTTGGCTTTTCAACGCAAATTCATCCAGTTCTTCACGTGTAAGCCCCCACTTTTCTGCAACATTTTCAGCAGTTATGCCCATATGATACTGATTGAAGGCGTCCCATAATCCATCTTTGATCATAATATCTATTAATTTATCTTCACCCATCCGGTAGCCCCAGCGTGCTTTTTGCAATGCAAATGGTGCTGCACTCATATTTTCAATACCGCCAGCAACTATGATGTCGGCATCACCTGCTTTTATAATCTGCGCAGCAAGGCTCACAGATCGTAAACCCGAAGCACATACCTTATTTATAGTCATTGCAGGCACTTCGAGTGGAATGCCAGCGTGGACTAGTACCTGTCGGGCTGTATTCTGCCCTAACCCTGCTTGCAATACATTACCTAAAATAACATTTTCCACTTGCTCAGGTGTAATGCCGGCTCTTTTAATTGCTTCTTTAACAACAATTACCCCTAATTCAACTGCAGACACGTCCTTTAATGTACCACCAAATGTCCCCACAGGTGTTCGTACTATAGACGCTATCACCACATCTCTCATAAAGACCTCTCTATCTTAAAATTTTTTCATATAAATTTAATTATAATAGTAACTAAAAATTGTTTAGCTATGGTAATGCTAATAAACTATGATTACCTTGTAAAGAAAAATAATTATTATTGACATACGAGCTTATCCTGTATAGAGTAAGCACTCACTCTTTGGTGCTTACACAAAGGGTTGTTGATTCTTTTTGCTTTTTCACTTGAACTTATACGACTATTAAACAATACAATATATTTGTTTTATCCTACTGTGGGATATTTATACATTGGATTCAGGTAATATGAGAAATATATAAATATTTTATTCTATGGAGCTATCGCCATGAAAATTATTAAAATCATTGGATTGGTTATACTCACCTTCATCGTTGCTCTTACCCTCACCATTGCAGTGTGGTTAATTGGCCCAAACACATCACACGTTGATCCTTCACTTAAACTTGAAATATGGGAAGCTGTGAATGACGGAATGCATAATTCCAACACTGACATGGCATTTTTCAACAACTATTTTTATCTTGTCCATGCGTCATCTCCGTATCACTTTGCTACCCCTGAATGCAAATTGATTGTGTGGCGATCTAAAGATTGTAAACAGTGGGAGAAGCTATCAACTATTCAGATTCCTGGCGAAGACATCCGCGACCCAAAGTTTTTACCTATTGGAAATAAATTGATACTTTTTGTACTCAAAAGCATTGAGTTTACTGCTGAGCCATATTCAACAGCATACCTGATATCAACGGATGGAAAACAATGGAGTACATTACAGGAGATAGCTCACAAAGGGTGGCTTTTCTGGCGACCAAAAACTCCTGACGGAAAAACGTGGTACGCCCCTGCATACTGGCATCAACATGGGAAAGCTATGCTCTTCAAATCACACGATGGGATCAACTGGCAACCAGTTTCCGTAATTTATGAAGGCGATCGTTGCGATGAAACAGATATTGAATTTTTGCCTGATACAACTATGATAAGTACCCAGCGTTTGGAATATTCTGACAGCATTCTTGGCGACAGCCGTGCATCTACTGGTATACATACAGCAAAAGCTCCTTATACACACTGGACTGGTACTGAAGACTACAGTACTCGCCTTGATGGACCGGCACTGTTTTCATATAAAGGCAATGTGTATGCTATAGGAAGAAGAAACCCGTATACACCTGGTCTTCTGAATAAATATGGAAGCATCCTTGCAAAAAAGCGAACATCACTGTGGCTGGTTACTCCTCAAAAATTAGTATGGCTTTCGGATGTGCCAAGTGCTGGCGATACAAGCTATGCTGGATATGTGATACGTGGCAATACCCTTTATTTTAGTTATTACACCAGCGATATACACCACGATTATCCATGGATTCTTGGTATGATAAAAGAAAGTTCTATTATGATAGGAAAGCTCAATCTTGATTTACTGGAAAAGCTAGCACTTAGCAAGCTATAGCATGGATAAACATGCATCATATTACACTAACAGGACATTTTTTAAATTTTCTACTGGTAATGAATTTCTTACAGAGGTTTCTATAATCAAGATTTCAAAATAAACTGTGCAAGCTAAAATTTTTTTATTTTTGGAGGAATATATGAAGAATGCCGTAATTAGTTTAATTGTGATTGCTATGTTTTTTGCATTGCCTCATGCAATGGCCGCACGACTATCAGATGAGGATTTGGCAAAAAAAATTGAAGGATGGTATCCCACAGGGCTTCCGCTTGTCAATTACGACAGCGACAACGGTTTTGGCTACGGTGTTCGTGTTTATTTGTATAACAATGGTACACGAGACGATGAGTATTTTGCATATGCACCATACAAGATGCAACTGTATGGTCAGTTTTACCAGACAACCAACGGTTATCAGTATCACGAAATTAATCTTGATATGCCCTATATCTTTGGCACCAAATTCAGGATTATCACCTCAATTGCATATGACAAAAAAATTAACGCAAACTATTTTGGGCAGGGAGCCGACAGCGCAAAGGGCAAATTAACACTGTATAATAGCTATACAACTTCGTTTGAATATTTCAATAAATACCAGGATTATTTAGACTTTGCTGACAAGGATGAACGCTTTTTGAAGTATTACAATTATGAATACACCAAACCAAGTTATTTCCTAAATCTTTACAGGGATATAACACAGAACTTTAAATTTCTGGCTGGTCTTGAGGTTAAAAAAGTAACCATTGACACATGGGATGGCGAAAAGTTTGATGGTACACAACAAGGGCCAACTCTTTTAGAACAACAACAACCACTTGGTTATGACGGTGGATGGTCAAACTTTGGCCGTGTTGGTATCTACTACGATACCCGTGATTACGAGCCAGATCCAAAAACAGGATATCTTGTTGATTATGCTTTTGAGATTTCTGATAACAGTATTGGCTCAGACTACGACTTCACCCGCCATACCATTCAGCTACAATACTACTTTCCGCTCATCCCATCATTAACACTGGCGCTGCGTGCAGGCTATACTGATGCCAATGGTAATACACCCTTCTTTGAAATGGGGTATTTTGGATTTTCACTTAATCGACGCACAGGCCTTGGCAACAACCGCACACTCCGCGGTTACCGTGAGCAGCGGTTTGTTGGCCCCACCATGACCGTTGCAAATGCAGAACTACGATGGAAATTTGCAGAAGCAAAGCCGTGGGGACAAAATTTCCAGTTCAAAGTTACTGCTTTTTATGATGTTGGAAATGTGTATGATAAAGCGGCTGACCCGTTTACTGAACCACGGTTTAGCGATTATCACCATGGTTACGGTGGTGGACTTGTGATAGCATGGAACATGGCTACAATTGTGCATTTCTATTATGGTTTAAGTAAAGAGGACAACTCAGTATCTGTTGATTTCAGCCATACTTTTTAAGGCGATAGCTCCTTGCAATCAGGAAGGCTTTTGTATAGAAACGCCTTCCTGATTATATAGTATTATTGTTTTTCTTTTATAAGCACATCCTTTATTGCAGCTGCCAGTATTCTCCCGCCTTTCCCGTTGAGGTGAATGTTATCAGTCATATATGTTAAACCCCGTGCTTTTGAAATGTCATCCCAGTCTTTGCCAAAAATATAATGTTGCAAAATTGCACTGTACATAAACCAGATATCTGTTGTGTATGGCGCAATATCACGTTTGCCTGCTTGTATTAAATCACGGGTAAGGATCTCATTGAGCCCAATATACATTAATTTTTCTTTTTTAGCAATATCTCGTATTTCAGCAGAGTATTCAATTGTAAGCTTGAATGGAAGGCTGTCAATATTCTCACCCAGTGGGGGTAAAGAAATGAGGACAAGTTTTGCATTAGTTTTGGTTTTCAGAATTGAAACCAATTTTTTATAATTTTCTACAAACCACTCTTTTGTAGGCTTTTGCGGTAAGTTCCACAACTTTTTATATCGCTGATACTCCTTGTCATTAAGCGATCCTTTAAGGTCATTAGTGCCAATCAAAATAAATACAAATTGAGGCTGTAAAGCAACAACTGAATCCACAACCTCAAGAAGATTATACACTAACCGTGAGTTAATACCTTCGTTTATAAACACAAAATTTTGCAAATCTGGATCCTTTGCAAGAAATCCAACATAATCAAAACTCACCGTTGCATGCGTTAAGCTATCACCAAAGCACACTACAATCTTTTTATCTTTTGGTACAGTAGCCTGACGTATAGCCTCTGCATTATTTGCAGGAACTTTAGTGGCTTTGTAATATACATAGCCATAGACTGCACCCAGCAAAGTTATACAGCATATCAATATAATCAAAATTTTCTTTATCATACTATTCCTCCTGTTACATGAATATATTTTCTTCTTGCTATTTGCTAATGTTTGTATCAACATGGTTTTAATTTGTTTTTATTACATCATGTTATTTTATTATCTACAAGTACAAAATAATGTACATCCATTGATTTTTTTAATAGGTATTGTTACTTTATTCTTTATTAAAATGTTGTTTCAAATAAATAATACAAACGATATAAATAATAAATCGATTTAAATATTATAATTAAATGGATAGAGTTGTATTTAGAATATATAATTTAACCTTTAAAATATAAAAAATATTATAGCAATTCAATAGCATAAAAGGAGGAATACTATGGAATTTGAAACTACGACATGTATCGCACCCTCACACAAAGAGCTTGTAGAATATTATGCTAAAATATGCGATTTATCAGTTAGCAAGTTTATTATTTCTATGATTAATTATGCTGCAATGAAAGGGGTAAAAACGAATTCACCTTTTACCCATGTGCAATACAGAAAACGTGATGCTCGTAAATGGCAGCGACTTCATATTTGCCTAACATATCATGAATATGAGTTTTTGCTTGATATGAAGAAGTTATGGAAAATGAGTGTAGCGCGTTTAATTGAGTTTTGCATAGAAAATATACTTTTAGAATTTGTTGAAGCACTATTACAAGAAGAACATAACTATAGTTATCGGTTTATGCATTATACTTTTGACTTTTCAAGTGTAAAAAATATGCCTGCATATCGTTGTATATGGGGATTACCACCCGAAATGCTGGCAAAAGCATAGTTTATAATCACAATATATAAAAACAACTATCAATTATTGCTTTTGGAGATACTTCCATAGGGAACAATTATGGTCAATTGTTATGTAAAAAATCTACAAAGGCTACAGGATAGCTCACTTACAGTAAATTTAACTTTGTCATTATTTCTCACATAAAACATAGTTAATATACCCTTATAGTAAATAACCTGAACCTTTGTTAAAAACAGTAAACTTATTGTAAAGCCTCCTGTAGCGCTTCGATAATATCATCACTATGTTCAATCCCTATTGATAGCCGTATCAAATCAGGTGTTATTCCTGCCTGCCGCTGTTGTTCCTCTGACAACTGTGAATGTGAAGTACTTGCAGGGTGTAGCACCAAACTTTTTGCATCACCAACATTTGCTAAATGCGAAAATAACTTCACCCCATTTATAAACTTGACTGCACTTTCATATCCACCTTTAATACCAAAGACTACCATGCCACCAAAACCACCTATAAAGTAGCGAGTGGCTACCTCATAAGAGCTATCGCCCTCAAGTCCAGGATACCGTACCCATGCAACGTTTATATGGCTTTTTAAAAATTGTGCTACTTTCATTGCGTTGTCGCTATGCCGCTGCATTCGCAAGGGGAAAGTTTCAAGCCCCTGTAAAAATATCCACGCATTATCAGGCGAGATTGCAGCTCCTAAATTGCGCAGCGCAACAAGCCGCATTCTCAATATAAATGCAAGAGGATTGGCATCACCCAGGTCATGGGCAAATCGTAAACCGTGATAGCCAGCATCAGGTTCATTGTATAGTGAAAACTTTTTGTCAGTCCAGTCAAAGTTACCCGCATCAATCACAATGCCACCAATAGCAGTGCCATGTCCACCCAGCCACTTTGTAAGCGAATGTACTACAATATTTGCACCATAGTCAATAGGCCTGAAGTGATACGGTGTTGCAAAGGTATTATCCACTATTAGGGGAAAATGATGTTTTGACGCAATTTTAGCAACCTTTTCAAAATCTGGTACACCAAGGGTGGGATTGCCAATAGATTCAATGAATATTGCACGTGTCTTGTCATTGATGGCATCTTCATACGCGCTGTAATCGTTGTAGGGTACCATTTTACAGGTTATACCAAACTGTGGTAAAATTGCATCAAACATAGTATACGTTCCACCATATAAATTGCTAGCACTTATAAACTCATCCCCTGCTTTACACACATTAATGATGGAATAGAATATCGCTGAAGTTCCTGATGCAAGCGCCAGTGCTGCCTTACCGTTCTCCAGCATTGCAACGCGTGTTTCTAGCACTTCCTGGGTAGGGTTCATTATGCGCGTATAAATAAAGCCTTTTTGTTTCAGTGCAAAAAGGTCAGCTCCATGCTCTGCTGAATCAAATACATAAGAACTGGTTCTATACACTGGCACGGCACGGGATTTTGTTTCATCAATGCTCTGCCCACCATGCAATGCAATTGTTTCTATGCGATAGTTTTTATTCATACATCCCCCTTACCTAATCAAATAGCCATGTACTCACATAGCGCTCGCCTGAATCTGGCAGCACCACAACAATCGTTTTTCCTTTGCTCTCAGGCCTTTGAGCTACTTTAAGCGCTGCCCACATAGCAGCACCCGCTGAAATGCCAGCAAGTATCCCCTCATGCTTTGCTAATTTTTTGGCGATAGCTCCGGCATCAGCTTCATCAACAGTAACTATCTCATCTATAATATTCCTGTTGAGTACCGTAGGAATAAATCCAGCACCAATACCCTGGATTTTGTGCGGCCCTGGTTTTCCTCCAGAGAGCACAGGTGACTGTGCCGGCTCCACTGCAACAACTTTCACTGAGGGTTTATGTGTTTTAAGCACTTCACCCACACCGGTTATAGTACCCCCGGTGCCTACACCTGCTACAAAGATGTCAACTTCACCTTTTGTGTCATTCCAAATTTCAATGGCTGTGGTTTTACGATGAATTTCTGGATTTGCAGGATTATCAAACTGCTGAGGCATGAATGCATTTGTAGTTTTAGCAACTATCTCTTCCGCTTTTTCAACTGCACCGCGCATTCCACGTACCCCATCAGTAAGTACAATCTGTGCACCTAACATTGCCAAAAGCTTCCTCCGTTCAATACTCATAGTATCCGGCATGGTGAGTATCAGCTTATATTTTTTTACTGCTGCTACAAACGCCAGTGCTATACCAGTATTGCCACTTGTTGGTTCCACAATAACAGAGTCAGGATGGAGCAACCCTTTTTGTTCTGCATCTAAAATCATAGCATAGCCAATACGGTCTTTGACACTGGATAAAGGATTACGCGACTCCACTTTAGCATACACTGTCACACCCTCAGGTGCTAGGGTATTAATTTTAACCAGCGGTGTGTTGCCAATCGTTTCTATTATGGTATTGTATGTAGCCATTGGA
>JAOAIH010000087.1 GCA_026414805.1 Spirochaetota bacterium
CTTGCTAAAAGATTGATAATTTTGGGTGTTCATAATTATTCACATTGTAATAAAGAAAAAGTCTTGAAAAAAAGATATGTTTTTACAACGCTTAATAAGTGTGTATACGTTATGGCTTATGCTATTGCAAGGATGTGAGGGTAATAAATGAACATACTAGTCTATGGTGGCGGAGCAGTGGGATTGGGTTTGGCTCAAAGCCTTATTAGAGCTGGCTGTGGGGTAACTATTATTGATGTGGAGCCAACGGTTAGTGCCCTTAGAGAAAAAGGGATAGTGCAAACAGGAGTATTGGGTCAATTTACAATAAAACCTGAACAATTCACCGTCTATGATTGGCTGGAAAATATACCTTCAGCTGATTTTGATTATATATGTGTATGCATAAAATCATATATGTCGCAAACTATCGCACAGCTATTAAAAAAATATGAAAAAAAAATAAGCAGATGCCCCATTATCCTATTTCAGAATGGATGGGGCAATGCGGAAAAGTTTATACAATATTTTGATAAAGAAATAATATTCAATGCACGAGTAATGACAGGATACATAAAGCCAGCATTACATCATGTAGATATAACTGTACATGCTGATTCAATACATATAGGTTCGTTGTATAATGGTGATGTTAATCAGCTTACAGCACTTGCGGAAGCATTGTCAAAAGGTGGAATGCCTGCAGAAGTAACAGAAGAAGTGGCAAAAGATATATGGGCAAAGATGCTGTATAACTGCGCATTGAATCCACTTGGAGCTATCTTTAATGTTCCGTATGGTGATCTGGGTAAATCAGAACATACAAAAGCAATCATGAATGATATATTTTATGAGATATTTGAAACAATGCATAAAGCAGGATACACAACCCATTACAAAAGTGCTGACGAATATATAGAGGTGTTCTATTCAAAATTGTTGCCCACCACCGGTGAGCACCGTTCATCCATGCTGCAGGATATACAGGCAAAACGCAAAACTGAGATAGACGCATTAAACGGAGCAGTTGTTGAGCTTGCAAAGCAACATGGTATAAAAACACCGGTTAATGAAGTAGTAACATCTTTAATTAAATTTATTGAAAATAAATATATGTAATACAATTATAGTACTGATAGTCTATAGGTACAAATTATCATTGTTGATGTGTAAAAACTTAAAATGTTGGTTAAACAGTGTTATTACAAAAAAATAAAAATATCAGGATACACGATGCCAGCTTCTGTTTGTTAAGTAACGATACAGCACTGTAATTAAAATTTTTTTTATTATAATAAATTTATATTTCTTAAAATATTTATGGGGTTTATATGAAAAAAATAGAATTCCTTTCAGAAAAGCAGGAAAAACAATTAAAAAAATATTTACAGCCATCACTTAATAAAGATGTACTCACAATTGATCAATTAGATGGTTTTTTATTTGGTCTTTGTATTTCATCCCCTTTTATTTCTTCAGATGAAATTGTTGCATCAATATTTGGAAGCTCCAGCCCTGTATTTGATTCGTTTGAAGATGTAAGCTCATTCAATGAATGTTTGGTACAAGCACAAAACACATATACGTATGCACTAAATAATAATAAACTGGTATTCCCATTTACTATTGCTGAAAATAATCTTACAGATGAAATGATTCATGCAATTCAGGATTGGTGTTATGGCTTTATACGAGGTATTATACTTGATTATAACGATTGGATGCCACCAGATAAACAAATTCTTGAAACATTGCAAGTAGAAGAAGAACTGATGTATACGTGTTTTTTTGTGATATATATGACGGCATATATACTGTATCCGGATAAATTGCCTCTTAGTAAAGAATTCTTAAAAATGGTAGATGTTGATAAATTTAAAGAAGAACTTACAAAAAATATTTTGGCACTTCCTGATGCTGTAGAAATACTCATACAATATGGAAAACAGGTGCGAGATAACTATCTTAAAAATGGCAAATTGCAGAAAAAAATTGACCAGAATATAAAAATTGGACGCAATGATCCCTGCATCTGTGGCAGCGGTAAGAAATATAAAAAATGCTGTGGTCGTTAACTATGCTAACAACGATTTCTTCATTGCTCACATTTTTACTTATCACAAATTTTGTGCCTACGCGAAGTACGCAAGGTAAAGAATATATAATATGTGGCAACAACACGCAGCAAAAAATATATTATGCTACAAGCAGCAACTTTAGTAAAAACCATAAAGGTGAAAAAGCGCTAGATGATGATGAAGAAACATCGTGGATTTCAAAATTTGGTGGCGAGCAATGGATTGAGATTGATTTTGGTGTAAAGCGTGTTATGACTGATATTGCAATCACTGCAGGCACAAAAGACAATTATAAAACTCTGCGATATTGTATTCTACAGTTTATGTATGATGGCAAGTGGTTTGATTATTCGCGCATAAATTTTTTACAAAAAGACAAAAAGGGTTTATTTGGCAATAGTCGCTATCAACGCACTGTTATAGTGAAATTAAATGGCATTGATGCAAGTACCTTCAGAATTGTTATACCGCAGGATGCTACATTTGATGGTTACGCAGCAATTGCTGAAATAGCAGTATATGCAGGAAGTTCAAAACTACAGTATTACGACAAGCGTTTGTATAATCTTTGCTTCCCAATAAGAAATGGCCTGTTCCCTGAAAATGATTCTGGTTATCCCAATGCGCCACGAGGATATCGTGGTGGAATACATTATGGCCTTGATATATTCTATTACTTTAATGAAGACAATTTTCTTCCAATACCGGTTGATGAAACCACACCGGTTTTGTCATGTGCTGACGGAGTAGTGGTGAGGGCTGACACTGAGTATGTTCCCCCTACTGAGGATGAATGGAAAGAGCTATCGCTCTATTACCAAAAAAATCCAGCAACATTTGTGAAGCGCTCATTTGGCGGAAGGCAAGTATGGATAGACCATAAAAATGGAGTATTGTCTACGTATAATCATCTATCAAAAATAGATGAAAAAATTAAAATTGGTACAATTGTAAAAAAGGGACAACGCATTGGCTGGGTTGGCAACTCAGGATTGCTTGGTGAGGCACAAGGGAAAAAATATGGGCAACATCTTCATTTTGAATTATGGGTGGATGGCATTTATCTGGGGTATAATATGAGTATAAGCGATATTAAACGCTATTTGCGCTGGATATTTGCGCTTCGCGATATGGAGGAATACAATGACTGACATGAAAAAACGCGCGTATCAGTTTATTATTCTTTTTGGCATCATAAGCCTGCTTGGTGACATCATTTACGAAGGTGCGCGAAGTGTCAATGCACAGTATTTAAAAGAGTTAGGTGCAAGTGCGCTGTGGGTTGGCATTATTGCAGGGCTTGGCGAGTTCATTGGATATGCTATACGCCTGGTTTCAGGGTATGTCAGCGATAGGACTAGGGCATACTGGCTGTTTACTTTTGTTGGCTATGGTTTGCTTGTTTCAGTGCCGCTTTTGGCGCTAACGGGTTTATGGCAGGTGGCAGCTCTTTTAATGGTTGCAGAGCGCTTGGGGAAGGCACTGCGAAGCCCCTCAAAGGATACCATCTTATCGCAGGTAACAACACAGGTTGGGCGTGGACTTGGTTTTGGTTTGCATGAGGCAATGGACCAGATTGGCGCTATTGCCGGGCCTTTAATTTTTACTGCAATCTTTGCGTATGTTGTTGATTACAACCTGGGGTATACCATACTGTGGATTCCGTTTGTGCTTCTTATGGCTGTTCTTATAGTTGCACGGTATCTTGTTCCTCATCCAGAAAAGTTTGAAACAGCTAAACCTGCAGACACCCAACCTGATACATTAACCAAAACGTTCTGGCTATATACGGCGTTTTCTGGTTTTGCCATTATTGGTTTTGCAAACTTTCCGGTTATTGCTTATCATTTAAAATCACAAAATATTATGGCAGATATGAGTATACCTTTGCTGTATGCAATTGCAATGGGAGTTGATGCAGTTTTTGCGATAGTTATCGGTAAACTATATGACAGCAAGGGGTTACGGGTACTTATGATCATACCTTTAGCTTCGGCGATAGTTCCGGTATTAGCTTTCAGTTTTAATTGGATTGCAGTGACAATTGGCACTGTGCTGTGGGGACTGGTGATGGCCATACATGAAACAATAATGCGTGCTGCAATAGCTGATCTCACCTCACTTAAAAAACGAGGTACCGGTTATGGTATATTTAATACCGCGTATGGGCTGTGTATGTTCATTGGAGCAAGTGTGATGGGATGGTTATATGAAATCAATATACAATATATTATTATATTTTCTGTAGCAACTGAGCTTATTGCAGTTATACTTTTTATGTATATAATTAAAGCGGTGAAGAGTAAATAATATTATTTCATATTGTAATTTTAGATTGACTTTGTGATAGCAGTATACTACATTGTTGTATAGTAAAGCATTCATTGTTTTTGCACCATTTTTCAAAACAGGTTTATTATGGCATTAGAACAAAAAGATTTTGAACTTATTGAAAATTATTTAAGGGATAATTTACCACGTATATTGGCCCAGCAGAGCCTTGCAAAACCTCCTGTAGTATACGAAATAGAACTTCGTGAGCGAATGGTACGTGTTGAGGAAGAATTGAACCATCAGCGGGAGTTGATGCAAAAAGGCTTTGAATTGATGGAAAAACGATTTGAAATGGTAGACAAACGCTTTGAACTACTTGAAAAGCGTATGGAATTACTTAAAAATAGATTTGATCTTTTATCAAAAAGGCTATTCCAGTTTATGATATGGTCGTTTGGACTGATTGTTTCGGAAACAAGTGTGATCATAGCATTTATAAAGTTATAGTCCTTTCAGCAAATTAAATATAGTTATACCAAAAGCATATATGAAACTTAAACTTATTTCATGGAATATAAATGGAATCAGAGCCGTATACAAAAAAGGCTTTTACCAGTGGTTTGTTACTGAAAAACCGGATATATTATGCCTGCAGGAAACCAAAGCTACAAGGGAACAGTTCCCTGCTGAATTGCAAGATGTTGCAGGGTACCATGCGTATTTTGCTGAGGCAGAAAAAAAGGGATATAGTGGCGTTGCGCTGTATTCAACTATGAAACCACAAGAAATTGAGACTGGATTTGGTATTAAGCGCTTTGATACTGAGGGTCGTATCCTGATAGCATATTATGATGCGTTTGTGCTGTACAACATTTACTTCCCAAATGGCAAAGCTTCAAAAGAACGCTTGCAGTACAAGATGGAATTTTATGATGCATTTTTAGAGCATGCTGAAAATGTGCGTAAAAAAGGCAAAAGCATAGTTATGTGTGGCGATGTGAATACTGCACACACCCAAATAGACCTTGCACGCCCAAAAGAAAATGAAAATGTATCTGGGTTTTTACCCCAAGAGCGTGCGTGGATAGATAAGTTAATTGCGCATGGCTATACTGACACTTTCCGATTGTTTATAAAAGAGGGTGGTCACTATTCGTGGTGGGATTACAAAACAAAGGCACGTGAGCGTAACATAGGCTGGCGTATTGATTACTTTTTTGTGAGCAATGATCTGGTACCCAAGGTTAAGGATGCATTTATCCTAGATAAAGTTGAAGGTTCAGATCATTGTCCTGTTGGATTAATTTTAGAGTTATAGCATTTATATAGATAATGGAAAAAGCAACCGCGCACCTACGTATCAGGGGGACAGTAGTGCTATACCATATGGTAATGTGCGTATGTTGAGTATGGCAACATAACAACGGTAATAGTTAGCCAATCACCGAGGACAGCGCTACTACATTAAGTACAGTTACAACACAGCGCAACGCACAGTGTAGATCAAATACTGAGCAAGGGAATTGTGAGATCGCACTGTACAGGAAGGTATGGTGCGTTAGGATACAGGTGAGGATCTGAATGGAAGCTACTTGGCAGCCTGTCGTGGAAAGGGTAATAATGCATACAGAAATAAACCAGGGGTAAGAGTATGTAAAGGGGAACGGGGACTGGTGCGTGAAACCACCGTTTCATTTTGAAAGAGAATAATTGCTTTGGTGCATGGTATTACGAGGCTAGGATATCAAATTTAATAAAATAGTGATAAATATTTTCAGCAATACATAATTGGATACAATGATATCTCCAAACTCCCTCCTAAAAGCAGAGTATATCAACACATAGATTTGTGTATAAAATTGTAAGAATGATAATCTTTTATTTGCTATACTACATCAAACCTTTATACATTCCCCCATCTATTAGTATTGTTTGTCCGTTGATGTAGCCAGCTTTTTCTGAGGCTAAGAAAGCCACCAGTGAAGCAAATTCTTCTGGCATTCCTATGCGCTGCAACGGTATTTCTGCTGCAAAAGCTGCTAATGCTTTCTCATAGGTGATATTTTCTTGCTGGGCTTTAAGTTCAATAAGTGTTTTGAGGCGATCAGTGAGGATGTATCCCGGAGCTATCGCATTTGCAGTAATATTGTATTTACCGTATTGATTGGCAATGCTTTTTACAAATGCAATAACTCCCACTCGCGATACATTTGAAAGTACTAAATTATCAATGGGCTGTTTTACTGTAATTGAAGTTGATGCAATAATACGGCCATACTTGTGTGTTTGCATGAGGGGAAGAAAGGCATATATAAGGTTAATTGCACTAATGCAATTAAGCTCAATAGCCTTTCGGTAATCATCAGGTGAAAAATTTTGGATAAAACCTGCTGGTGGACCTCCTGCATTTGTAAAGAGTATATCAACTCTGCCATACTCTTTTAGTACTGCATCTTTAAGTTCAGCAATATCATCAGGGTTGGTCACATCGCACGGATATGCAATGACTTTGTTGCCGGTTTGTGACATTATTTCTTCTGCGGTTTTGTGTAATAGGTTACTATCGCGCGAGCATATTACACATAACGCCCCTTCCTTAGATAACTCAGATGCAACGGCTTTTCCTAACCCTTTACTTGCTGCTGTTATAACAGCTATCTTATTTTCAAGGTGCAGGTTCATGGTATCCTCCAGTATAGTATTTTTTATTTGACTTTTTATTATTTTGATACAATAACTCATTGATTGTTTTACATACACATCATTATAGTATGGAGGTTATATGAAGCGTAAAGTTTTTTTTATTGCAATAGTACTTTTTATTATCACATCCCTGACATACTCAATGGATGAAAAAAAAGGGTTGATTTATCAAACATTCAAAGCGTATCCGGGCAAACCCAGCGATGAGTTCACACTGCTGTATCCTCTGGAAGTTACGGGGCCTGGCAAACTGCGTGTATATGTACAGGTAACAAAGGCAAGTCCAAAAACACCTGTGCGTGTAACGTTAGTTGATGTGAGAGCATTTGACAAGGTAGACCCAAATCTGTGGGAAAAATGGATACAAATTGAAGATAAATATGTACCTTCAATAGTGATGTTACGTGCCAAATACTTAAAAAGTCTCTTTGATAATCTGAAGTATAATGTAAAGAAAGTTCTGGGAAAAAAGGATAATCCCCCAAAGTGGTATCATGGCAGTGATAATGCCTTTTTGAATAACAATGCAAGGTTAGAACACATCATAGATGATAAGGAACGCCTTGAAGTGGAAGGGAAATATGTTGTGATTGTAGAAAATGAGAATAATTCTGAAATAGAAGGCACCATACTTATTGATTTCCCGGGTGAAATGTTTGAAGTTGAACGCAGCTTATGGGAGCAGGATGCAAATAAACCCGATTTGCTTGTTAAAGATATATCATTGGCACGAGGTAACCGTATTGTAGTAACGCTAGACAAAGATAAAGGCTGGATGCCGGATGCATTATGGAAACAAACAGGTGACAAGGCGGTGATACTGCGCATTACTGCGGGTGATAAAGTGGTTGAAGCTAAATTACCTGAATTTGATCCCAAGCGTAATTTGAAGTATGGTGAGGTAAATTATACAGTTCCGGATATAACGGTTGCTGAGGAAACAAATGTGACGGTGTTTATTGACGCTACTAATCAAATTGCAGAACGTTCAAAAGCAAACAATAAAAAGACAGTAACATTGAATCCAAAAGAACAGCAAGGTGGTGCCAGGCAAAAATAAATAAACCTCTAATTTCAATTATATTACCGTGAACTCTTATTTAATCGCAGGCGTAACGTAATAATAGCGCCTGCGATTTTTTTTAAACAAGTAATATGTGTGAAATAGAAAAGTTTTTTATTGAAATTTCTGATATTTAAGTATATATTAAATTACTAATATATTAGTATTATTTTGTTTACCATGTAATTATGATATTAGTCAATGAGGTTTTGAATTATGCCAGTCTATGAATTTAAGTGCAATGACTGCAACACAACATTCAGTGAGCTAAGAAAAATGGGTGATACAAAGGCGCCTGAGTGCCCATATTGCCATTCCACAAATACTGAAAAAATATTTTCGGTGTTTGCAAGTGGAAACATAAAAACTTCATGTTCCACAGCCACTGGAGGAGGATGAAGGATTTAATGCTTACCGGTGCGGTAAGCTTTTTTGTTTTAAAGTAAATTCCTTTTTTGAAGACAATTGTATTTTAAACGCTGGCGCTAATTTAAAGAGGCGCCAGCATATTAAACTATATCGCCAATTTATTGGATGCAGAGTATAACCAAAAATTCTTTTTTTATTTGACCACGCATTCATTGTAACATATAATCCTTCCTTATTTTTAGTGTAATAATGTATCAATGACCGACGAAGTGTACACGATTGAGCAATCGTGTACTATGGTTTTTGTGCATAATGTACTTTGCAAAAAGCTTTTTTTTCAACAACTTCAATAATAACTATGCTCTCCCTGCTTAAGGTGAGGGCCTGAGGGTGAGTTTAAAAATGAAATTCTATTTTTGTGGGGTAACTTTATGAAGCGATTCTTTTCCATATTTTTTATAATACTCATAACAACAACGCTGTGCAACGCAAAAGCAGACTATCGACAGAAAATGCGTGAGCTTGTCATTGCAATAAGCAAAGAAGCAAAAAAACACAACCCAGCATTTTACGTGATTGGACAAAACGCCTTGGAGCTAGTTACAATAAATGGAAAACCTAAAGGTAAAGTAGCTATAGACTATATCAATGCATTAGATGGAACTGGAATTGAAGAGCTTTTTTATGGATATGAAAATAAAGATGGAGTAAAAACACCTGAAAAAATCACACAGTATTTTTTATCATATTTGAAAATATTTTCACAGTATAAAAAGCCAGTACTGGTTATTGATTATCCTACAACATTTGAAAAGGCACGTGATTCATACCAAAGGTCATCCAATAAAGGTTTTATATCATTTCAAACCAATAGAGCCTGTTCAATTATTCCATCATGGATGTTTTCAAAAAATGAAGATGCTGTTACGGAGCTATCGCAAGCAAAAAATTTTTTGTATTTGATAAACCCTGAAAAATTTAAAAGCAAGGAAGAATTTATAAAGGCACTATCCTTGACCTGGTACGATGTTTTGATTATTGATGCGTTTTTTTGGGACCAGTTATTTTCAAAAAGTGAAGTGATGGTATTGCAAAAAAAGCCAAATGGTGCACGGCGCCTGGTGCTTGCATATATGTCGGTTGGTGAGGCTGAAGATTATCGCTATTACTGGAAGCATGAATGGAAAAAAAATAAGCCATGGTTTTTAGAAAAAGAAAATCCAGATTGGAAAGGCAACTGGAAAGTACGATATTGGGATACACAGTGGCATAGGATAATATATGGTGCCGGCGATGGTGAAAATTTTATTGACAGCTATATAGGAAAAATTATATATGCAGGCTTTGATGGAGTGTACATGGATGTACTTGATGCGGCTATCTATTTTGAGGAGATGAAATAAAAAAATTGTTGATTTAATAAATTTCAACCTTTAGTGTTTTTATTATATATTATTATATCAACAATAATTTACTTTAATAATTATGTGGCGGAGAGTTTAAATGAAAAAGCTTAATTTAACATTTAAAAATCTGTCAATAAAATATAAGATTATCACTCTTGGTTTGCTCATTATTTTAGTATTTGGGTTGGTAATATTTATATATATTTTGCCATTGGTAGAGAAAGCACTTATAGACAAGAAGAGAGAGAAAATAACTGATATTGTTGAAGCTGCAATTCATATTATTATAGATCTTGATGCTCAGTATAAACAGGGTTTAATGACTCTTGAACAAGCTCAAAAACAGGCTATTTCAATAATAAAAGCTGTGCGTTATGGTCCAGATAGAAAAGATTATTTATGGATTAATGATTTCCAGCCAGTAATGATTATGCATCCATTTCGAAGTGATCTTGATGGAAAAGATATTAGCGGTGTATCTGACCCAAATGGAGTTCATCTTTTTGTAGAGATGGTTAAGGTTTGTAATGAAAAAGGAGAAGGCTTTGTAGATTATATGTGGCAGTATAAGGACCAGGCAAATAAAATTGTACCTAAAATCAGTTTTGTTAAAGCATATAAACCTTGGGGGTGGATAATTGGAACAGGAATATATGTTGAAGATATACGAGAAGCAATTTCTATTTTAAATAGAACATTTATAGTTGTTTTTGCAGTCTTGACTGTTATTACCATAATTGTAACACTGTTAATTGCTAACACAATTTCAAAACCAATAAAAAAAATAATGCATTTTTCTGTACAACTTTCTAAGGGGAATTTATCTGACAGGATAGCATTTGAACAAAATGATGAAATCGGTATTATGGCAAAATCTTTAAATACAGCAGCTGATAATTTAGAGCGTTTGGTTGCTGAGGTGAAAGTAGCGGTAAGCAATTTAACCCAGGCAGTCAATGAGATAGCAAATGGTAATGAAAACCTGTCGCAGCGCACCAGTGAGCAGGCATCATCGCTTGAGGAGATAGCAGCAACAATTGAGGAAGCGACAGCAACCATAAAACAGAATGCCGAGCACGCAACGCGGGCAAATCAGATAGCTGAGAAGACGCGGGATTTAGCAAAGAATGGCAATGAGCTTGTAAATGATGCAGTGGTAGCAATCAATGAGATTAACGCATCAAGCAAGCGCATAGGTGAGATATTAACGCTCATTAATGAGATATCGTTCCAGACTAATTTGCTGGCACTCAACGCTGCAGTTGAGGCAGCACGTGCAGGAGAGCAGGGCAGAGGTTTTGCAGTGGTAGCTGGTGAGGTACGGAATTTAGCGCAGCGCTCAGGCAGTGCAGCCAAAGAGATAGGTG
>JAOAIH010000088.1 GCA_026414805.1 Spirochaetota bacterium
AGATAATAGTATCTGTTCATCCTGTAATCACAACGCTGTATGTCGCATAGCAGGAATGCAGCAGCCATCAGAACCATTCAGGGATATGTATGAAGAAATTCCTTATTGTAAACGTGTTCTTGATAGTTTATAAACGGGTTGGAGCATATATTTTCCTTGAAATTTTATATAGAGCTATCGATAGTATAAAAATTATTAAATAGAATGAATGTGTACCCTAACTCAATATATAATTATATCTAAAAGCAAAAGGTATACATATACTATCAGGAGGTTATTATGAAAGCGTGTGTTACCGGTGCAACCGGATTTATAGGAGGAAATCTTGTAAAAACACTGCTAGGGAAAAAATACCATGTTAAAGCGTTAGTGTTGCCTAATGACCCCAAAATTCCTGAGTTGAAGAAAAATAAAGTAGAAGTAATACTTGGTGACATCAGGGATATTGAATCTGTAAAAAAAGCAGTCAAAGGCTGCGATGTGGTGTTTCACTGTGCTGCGGTGGTGACCGATTGGGCACCGCAAAAGCTTTTTGAGGAAGTAACTGTTGGCGGAACAAAAAATGTATGCGAAGCAGCTGTGTGGGCAAAGGTGAAACGGGTTGTAGATATATCCACCAATGATGTATTTGGCCTGCGTGAAGATGTGGTCATGGATGAATCATTCCCATTAGAACCCTGGGGCGAGCCTTATCCAGATTATAAAATCAAAGCCGAAGAGGTGATGTGGCGCTATCACCGTGAAAAAAAGCTTCCTGTCACCATGGTGTATCCGTGCTGGGTCTATGGACCCGGTGATCAGACGTTTGTGCCACTTTTAGCTGATGCTATTATAAAGCGCGAGCTTATCTTCTGGCGCAAAGATGTGCTGGTATGGCCAACGTATATTGAAAATCTTGTAGATTTATTATTACTGATAGCTGTAGATAAACGGGCAGTAGGCAACGGCTATCTGGTACATGATGGTGAAAGTATTACATTGCAAAAATTCTGTGAAGGCATAGCCCAGGCATTGGGAGTCAAACCAATAAAGACGCATATCCCTTACTGGGTTGCCTATGCAGCTGCAGTGGTAATGGAAACAGTGTGGAAAGCATTGAAAATAGAAAAGCGGCCATTATTGACTACGTACACAGTTAAGAATTTAGGGTCACGGCTGCAATTCAGTATTGACAAGGCAAAACGAGAGTTGGGCTGGGTTCCAAAAATTTCATTTGCTGAAGGGTTCCAACGTACTATGCAGTGGCTTAAAACACTTGACATTGCATCATTGAAAACAAAATAAAGGAGATAGCAACGTATGGAAAATTTTGCAGGTAAAACTGTTTTTATTACAGGTGGTTCCAGTGGTATTGGATTGTCGGCAGCAAAACTGCTTTCACAGGAAGGTGCCAACATTGCAATATTTGCCCGCAATCGTGTCCGCCTTGAAGAAGCCTTAAAACAGATAGAACAGGCAAAAAAACGTCACGGACAGCGGTTTGCATGGTACCAGTGTGATGTGTCCGACCCATCACAGGTTAAAAAAGCCTTTACTCAGGCTCTACGGCAGTTTGATACCTGTGACATACTTGTTAACTGTGCTGGCAGGGCCTATCCCAAATATTTTGAAGATATAAGCTTCAAGCAGTTTGAAGAAACTATGAAGATAAATTTATTTGGAATATGGAATACCTGTTCGTTTATGGTGCCCCATATGAAACAGCGTGGGGGCTATATCGTCAACACGTCATCGGTGGCGGGGCTTGTGGGAGTGTTTGGATACACTGATTACAGCGCATCAAAATTTGCCATCATTGGCTTTTCCGAAGCACTGCGAAGTGAGCTAAAGCGCTACAACATTACAGTTTCAGTGCTCTGTCCCCCTGACACTGATACGCCTGGCTTTGAGGTTGAAAACCGTACAAAGCCTGATGAAACCAAGGAAATCTCCAAATCAGCAAAATTGTTGACGCCTGATGAAGTAGCACAGGCACTGTTAAATGGCATGAAAAAGAAAAAATTTATAATCCTGGCAAACTTTGACAGTACGCTGACCTGGATTATGAAACGGTATGCACCATGTATTGTTGAAGCAGTTATGGATTGGCAGATAAAAAAAGTGCAGAAGAAAAAAAGTAAAAAATAAGGAGGTCGTATGTCATTAAAGGTGGCAGCAAATCTGGCGATAGTTACTGGAATAGGAATCCTATTATTCTGGATTGCCTTTTTCACGGTGGGACTTGCCCCTGAAAATCCGCCGTCTTGCTACTTTGCCTATGAACATTCATTTCCACTGCCTGATACAATATTAGCGATAGCTCTTATTACAGGTGGTATCTTTACAATAAAAAAAGGGGTCAGAGCATCCATAATACTTTTACCTGCAGCAGGCGGATTGATATTTTTGGGTTTGCTTGATATGGCATTTAACTGGCAGAATGGTATGTATACAATCACACTAGTGGATGGGGTGCTCAATGCGTTTATAAATATTTGGTGTGTTGCGTTTGGATTATGTGCTATATTAGCAGTACAACGCGAATCTGTGAAAAAGTCTTGACAGGCATAGCACAAGTTTAGTAAGTAGGTAATCCAGCAAATTTTTACTACGCACAGTTTGTGCAGCAAATACTTTTAGGGCGATTAGCTCAGCCTGGTCAGAGCGCCTGCTCGACACGCAGGAGGTCACTGGTTCAACTCCAGTATCGCCCAATTTTTTATTTGATGGATTGTTTAAAATGGCAAGTGTGCAACTAAGTAATGGAAAAACGATAGAAGTACAGGATGGTAAAACTGTACTGGATATACTGCCACAGCTTGATGGTAAAACAAAACCTGTTGCAGTCAAAATAAACGGGGCACTAAAAGATTTGCGAACGGCAGTTGCCGGTACCGCCCAGATTGAACTCATATCTTTTGACAGCCCTGAAGGCAAAGATGTGTTCTGGCATTCTGCTTCGCATCTTATGGCACAGGCGGTAAAACGGCTTTTCCCCGATGTTAAAGTATCCATAGGTCCTGCTATTGAAACTGGTTTTTACTATGATTTTGACAAACCAGGTGGCTTTTCACAGGATGACCTTGCAAAAATTGAAGAGGTAATGCGGCAGATAGTTGCTGAAGACATCCCCATCGTACGCAAAGAAATACCTCGTAAGGATGCCATAGAGCTGTTTTCAACGTTAGGTGAAATATATAAAGTTGAACTATTACAGGAGCTATCGGACGACATTGTTTCGTTGTATGAGCAGGGTGATTTTGTTGATTTATGTAGGGGTCCGCATTTACCAAGTACCGGATATATTAAGGCATTTAAACTTTTAAGCATTGCGGGTGCATACTGGCGGGGCGATGAGCGCAACAAGATGCTACAGCGCATTTATGGTGTTGCCTTCCCAGAAGAAAAAATGCTCACAGAGCATTTGAATTTTCTGGAAGAAGTAAAAAAGCGCGACCACAGAATTTTGGGCAGGGAATTGGATTTATTCAGCATACATGAAGATGCGGGTGGCGGACTTATTTACTGGCATCCAAAAGGCGGGAGACTACGAGCAATTTTAGAACAGTGGTGGCGTGAAGAGCATTTCAAGAATGGATACGAGATATTATATACACCACACATAGGGCGTGCAACGTTGTGGGAAACTTCAGGGCATCTGGATTTTTACAAAGAAAATATGTATTCGCCCATGGATATTGATGGCCATGACTATTACATAAAGCCAATGAACTGCCCGTTCCACATCAAAATTTACCAGACCAGCCTGCATTCTTACAGGGACCTGCCGCTGCGGTGGGCTGAACTTGGCACGGTGTACCGGTATGAAAAATCCGGAGTACTTCACGGGTTGTTGCGCGTACGTGGATTTACGCAGGATGATGCGCATATATTCTGCACTCCTGAGCAGATGGAAGATGAGGTACGGGAAGTTTTGCGCTTTTCACTATATATGTGGAAGGTGTTGGGATTTAAGGATATTAAGGCATATCTTGCCACAAAGCCTTCAAAATCAGTGGGCGATAGCTCTCGGTGGATTGATGCACAGGAGTCACTGAAAAAAGCAGTGCACGCTGAACAGCTTGATATAGAAGTAGATGAAGGTGGTGGAGCATTTTATGGCCCAAAGATTGATCTTAAAGTAAAGGATGCACTGGGCCGTGAATGGCAGATGACCACCATTCAGTTTGATTTTAATCTTCCTGATCGCTTTGACCTGTATTATATTGGTAGTGATGGGCAGAAGCACAGGCCATATATGATTCACCGAGCCCTTTTGGGTTCTATAGAGCGCTTTATTGGCATATTGACTGAACACTATGCGGGAAGATTTCCAGTATGGCTTTCGCCGGTACAAATTATACTGGTAAATGTAAGCCCAGAGCAGGCAGACTATACAAAAGATTTAGCTTTAAAGTTGCGTGCTCAAGGTATTAGGGTTAAGACAGATTTGCGGGATGAAACAATAAAATATAAGATTAGAGATGCTATTGAACAGAGAGTACCCTATATTGGTGTCATTGGGGGAAGGGAGATGCAGGAAAATACTATTGCAGTGCGTAAGCGGGGTGAACAGAAACCAGACACAATGAAAGTAGAAGACTTTGTTCTTTTAGTACATAAACAATGTGAAGATAAACAATAATGCTACAATAACATTGATTTTTTATTTGTAACATAGAAAAATAGTTGATTAATATATAACAGTGATAAGATGTGGAAAATTTTTTCGTTGAAATATTTGCTGTGTTACGATATATAGTATCACAGTTATATATTTTATATTGTTGATGTAATAAGTGTAAGGAGGATAACATAGACCGGGTTGATACCAAGCGTTTCAGGGTAAATGAGGAGATACGAGCCTCTATGGTTCGTTTAGTTGGTGAGGATGGTGGGCCTCAGGTTATTTCGTTACAGGAAGCATTGCAAAAAGCTATGGATAAAGGATTGGATTTGGTTGAGATATCTCCCAATCAGGATCCACCAGTAGTAAAAATAATTGATTACAGTAAATTCAAGTTTGAACAAATTAAAAAGGCCAAAGAAGCTAAGAAAAAACAAAAGGTTATTCAGGTAAAGGAGATTAAGCTGCGGCCTTCTATTGATGTGCATGATTTTCAGCATAAGGTGCGCCATGCACGTGAATTCATTGAAGATGGCAATAAAGTTAAATTTACTGTCATGTTTAGGGGAAGGGAAGTAGTGCACAGTGATTTAGGGTATAAAGTTTTGGATGATGTGAAGCAAGCTCTTGAAGATGTGGCACTGGTTGAAACAAATCCTTCAAAAGAAGGCAGAAATATAACCATGATAATGGCTCCCATGTCGGCTGCGCAAAAAAAGCGAATGCAGGAGCACAACAATCAATAAGTGAAGCGAGGTAACACAATGCCCAAGTTAAAAACCAACAGCGGAGCAAAGAAGCGGTTTAAAGTGACAGCTACTGGCAAGATTAAACGTGCAAAAGGATGGAAAAGCCATCTGCTAGAATCAAAAAGCCCAAAGCGCAAACGTGCATTACGAAAGCCTGCATATATCAGTGATGCAGATATAAAGCGCTTTGCACGGTTACTGCCATATTCATAATACAGTGAGGTAAAAGGTATGCCACGAGCAACAACAGGTAAAGTTCATCATAAAAGAAGAGAAAAGATATTAAAAGATGTGAAAGGTTTCTACGGTGCACGTAAAAACCTGTGGCGCACTGCAAAGGATGCCCGAAGAAGAAAATTGCAGAATTCGTATAAGGACAGAAGGCGTAAAAAACGTGACTTCAGAGCACTATGGATTATGCGCATTAATGCAGCTGCACGCCTTTACGGAATTTCGTACAGCCGCCTTATTGATGGCATGAAGAAAGCCAATATCCTTATTGATAGAAAAATACTGGCTGAATTGGCAGTAAGCGATACAGCTGCATTTAAGGCTATTGTTGAAAAGGTAACGAACAAAGCCGCGTAAAAAATTAATCGTATATGTCATACTGTAAGAATACAAAAAGCGCTATTATCATGGCGCTTTTTGTATTTATAGTAACTATCTCCCATAACCAAGCATTGTGCAGGCCATTTACACCATCAATGTATACCGTTGGTGAGGGTTCAATTGCTGGATATAGCAGTATTGATTTTATTCAAACTAGTGTAGCATATCCTAAAGAGTACGTTTCCCTCCATACAGGTATATTTCCTGGAACTGATTTGAGATTTTCTACTTCAATGCTGCAAGGCTCTTTCAAGGAGCTATCGGACACTACAATGGGAGATAGTGCCATTGGCATTTGGCATAGCTTTGGATTATTGTTAAATGCATTGTCAGGGGGTTTGCTTGTTGAGCTGGGATTGCCGACAGCTCCTGATGCATATTATAATGAAACAGCATTCACTACTGAGTTGGGCTTAACTACATTTTCATTGGCACTGATTGCTGCCTTTAGTGCTAAACCATTCACTGCAGTATTTGCATCTTGCTATATATTAATACCGCAGGAAGGAGAATCAGTTTTTGACGGGTTATCATTTAATGTGTTCCATAAAGGAACATGGAGTAGTGTGTTTGGTTTAAACCCATTAAAAAAAGATAGTATGCTGTATTATAAGAAATTATCCAATGATATTGTGTATTTTTCTTCAACCGTGGTGTTTGATGTCTACCCTATACTACCGTTTGTATCGTTATGTGTTGGAGATAGAATAAATAATACTCCTGTATATGGGGATCATGGATTGCCTGTTCTTTATAAAGGGTACAATGATACGCTCTTTTTTGTTACATCGCTTGGTATTCGTTACTTTTTTAATGAGAAGACATTTATTGGTACCGGAGTGGTGTATAATTGTATCCGGGATTGTGAGTATTCTCTTCACTACTCAGTTAATATTGACGTGTCCTCTGTATGGTAATTTTTATACTAAAAAATTAAAAAAATTATCTTGATTTTATATCCTGTTCATTATACTTTATTGTCATTGAATAAATTATTGTTTGAATGCCGTAATTTTTTTTATTACTCAAAGGAGTTAGGTTGAGTATTAAAAATTAGTCTATCAATACAGTACTTTTTTATGCTAAGAGGTGTAGTGAGTGATGCAGCATCAAGTCATAATATTTTTATTTACTGAATGATTTTTTATGCCGACATTTACTACAGTATAACTGTAAAAGAATGAATAATTCGGGAGGATGTTCTCATGATTACAATGCAGCAATTAGAGGAGCTTGAAAGCAGGATTATAAAAGCATTGCAGCTTATTGGTGACCTTAGAGCTGAGAATGCAAAGCTGGAAGCAGATAATGAATCACTCAAGGTGCAGGCTGAAGAAGCGCGCTTAAGCCTTGAAGAAAAAGAGCAGGAAATAGCACGCCTAAAAAAGGAAATTGAGGCTGCCACTAGTGAGCTTGCGCAGATTAAACAACGTGAAGAGGTGCTTGAAAAGAAGATTATTGAAATGCTTGGCAAACTTGAGACATTGAAATCCGGGAAAACTCCCGCATTTGGTGCTAAATCTCAAGTTCAACCAGCACCAGCACAGCCCAAACCACAGCGCCCTGAACCAAAGGTTGAGGAAAAATTCCTTGAGGAAAAGCCTGCAGAGGAAGATGACATTATCATCATTGATGATGTTGAAAAGGCAAAAGGAGATGTGGAAGTTGATACTCTTCCGGCAGAAGAGGACGAGATAGTATTGCTGGATGATACGGATGAAGAGATAGTCATTGATGATGTTGATGGTGATGTAATTATAATTGATGAAGACACAACAGAAAAAAAATCTTCAAAAGATAAAATTTCAGACGATGAAGATTTTATTATTATTGAGGATGATGAAAAATGATTTCAGGACTGCAAAATTCCAATAAAGTAAAAGTAACTATACTGGGGCAAGTGTATACTATTGAAGGAGATGCATCAGGTGATTATATTGCAAAAGTTGCTGATTATGTAAACAAAAAGATGGAGGATGTTGCCAGAAGTATGACTAATGCAAGCCAATTGCAGATTGCCATTCTTGCTGCCTTAAATATTGCAGATGAGCTCTTTCAGTTAAAGGAATCAGAATACATGGTTACTGATGAGATCCGCGAAAAAACCAACATGCTCATTTCAATGCTTGATGAGGGACTGATTGGAGATGTCTTCAATATAACGGGAAAACCCGTGAACACCTATAAAAAGATATTATGAATGAAATAAATAAAAATTTTTTTATAGCATTGCACTTTTACTACATTCCTGTGATATATACTAATAACAATGAGTCAAACTTTTAAAGCTCTGACAGATGAGGAACTGGTCAAATGCATTGTTGCGGGCAATGACAGTGCATTTGAGGAGCTTTACCAGCGGTACTCTGAGCGCATATATAAGCTTTTATATAGTTATGTATACAATGAAGATGATGCTATAGATCTTATGCATGATGTGTTTATACGAGCATACAGGCATATACATAAGTTTGATGTTACCAGAACATTTTCATCATGGCTGTATAAGATTGCAATTAATTGTGCCAAGAACCACAGGTATAAGGTACACAAAACAGATACCATGATTGAAAAGGAAGAACATCGTCTTATGAATGCACAGGGAGTAAAAACCCCTGAAGATTATGTTATTGATGATGAGATTTCCAGAGAGTTTTCGTTGGCTATTGATACTTTATCTGATAAATTCAAAGAAGTTTTTTTATTGCGGGTGGGACAGCAATTACAATATAGCGACATTGCGTCAATTTTGAATATTTCAGAACGTACAGCTAAATGGCGTATGGAAAGGGCTATAATGTATATTACAGACTATCTTAAAAAAAGAGGAGTACTATAAATATTCATGTGTAACTTTATGGTGGAATTACAACACGATAAAGTTTTGGGATGGTTATGAATAAATGGGATTTGGATAAAGAATTATACTCCGAAATAGCTGGGTATGCTGGTGATTCCGCCGATGCTTTTTTTGAGCTTCTGCATAAGTGGCAATCATCAATTCCGCCTTTTCGCGATTCTCTTACCTATTCTGATGTTATTGAACAATCAAAGACTACAAAGGTATATGGTACAAAGTGGTTGCCATTTGTTGCTGCAGGGGTAGCTGCTATTGTAATAATGAGTGTGCTTATTTTTAACATCGTATCACAGAAAGCTACCTATAAGCCAGCAATATGCAAAGCTGTTATTGGAGACGTGCATATCATAAGAGACAGCAAAGTCATAAATCTGGTCAACGGCATGGAGTTATTACAATCTGATACCATTGTATGTGGTAAAGAATCAATGGCTGTGATAGAGGTAGGTTCTGCCACTGTACGAATTGATCAGAATTCAGAGGTTACGATTGATACTCTGCAACAGACGCAGGTGCTATCGCTTGCTGCTTCAATGAATAAAGGAATACTATATGCAGCTGTAAAGAAATTATACAAAGGTGATAGCTTATTAGTAAAAACAAAAACTGCTGTTGCAGGTGTACGTGGAACCACATTTCTGATACAATCCGATAGCCGGTTAACCAAACTGATTGTCGTTGATGGGAAGGTACTCCTTGCTCCTCGTGTTGCGGGTGTGCCCCCTGAACAAATACATGGTATTGCTGTTGATGCCGGTAAATCGTGTGTTATTGATACTAAGACGCTTGAGTCCATCCAACAATCTGTTGAAGAAAAAAAGATACCATTGGACCAGGCAATTCAACAGTTAATTCCTGTGTCAACTGCAGATGAAAAAGCAATCCAAGCTCTCAATTTGATACGCCAGAATATTGTGCAGGATGTTGTGATTGATACCAGTCAGCCGCAAAGTTTAAATAATCTTTCCCCAATTGTTGCAATTATTCCTTATAAAAATGATCTGATAGCAACTACAAATACCGGCTTATATTATTGTGGAAATAATATTGTTAAATGGAAGCATGAGTTTCCTGTTTTTTCAAAACCGTTTATATGGAATGATTATATCATTATTCAAAGTACGATGTTACAGGCTCTTGATACAACAGGCACCATTACATGGCAGTTAGATATTGAAGGCAATGTTATTTATGATGGCATTATACCAGTGCGCGATACTATAGTTGTCCCCACAACAAAAGGGTTGGTATATTTTATTCATAAAAATGGCAGCATAGTGCATAAAATTAACTGCAATGCTCCAATTGTTGCAAAGCCAGTACTGTTTGGCCAGATGGTATGTGTGGCTACTGCTGATGGATATCTGTATGCAATCGATGTTGTTTTAGGTGTTAGTATCTACAGGAAATATATTGGACAGGTAGTACCAAATGGCATTTTTGGCAAATATCCTGAAATATATACAGTAGCACCTTCGTCAATACAGAAAATTCATCTTTTAAAGGATGAAATTGTATGGAAGTACAGTGATAGTGAGATAGTAGCTGCTGTAGAACATCCGCAGGGTATAATATTTGCAACAAAAAGAGGCACCCTGGGGAAAATTTCAGGCAATGGGAATTTACAATGGCAGATAAGTCCAGGCAAGGATATTCATTCGTTGCAGTATACTTCAAAAGGTATCATCTTTATTGCTGAAAGTGTCTTTTATCAGATGTCTGATACAGGTGAAGTGTTATGGTCATACACATTGCCTGTCAAAAATACTGAAGTATTGTCTATAGGACCACAAACAGTATATATTCGTATAGAAAATAGTTATCTTGTCCTGAGGTTGTAATTATAAAGGATTTCTTGCCAAACTATACAATTATTCAAAAAAATAACAGTTTAAACTTTTTTATATGCCAAATAATTTTGTCTTGAAATTATATTGATACTATAGCATAGTATTATAACAGTATATAATGTGTATTGTAAAGGTGGATTATGAATAATGAATTATTGAATATTGCGTCAAAAACGGCTGAATCTGTAATTGATGATACCGATTCTATTGATATACTTCAACTGGTAAGCTTTAAGCTTGATGAAATTGAATATGGTATTGATATTTTGTCAGTTCATGAAATATTACGGATTCCGGAAATAACACGCCTTCCCAATACGCCCGAATATATAAAAGGGGTTATCAATTTAAGAGGTAATGTCATCCCGGTGGTTGATATCAGGGTGCGGTTTGGGATGCAGCCCGTTGCATTGACTGAATTAAGCAGGATAATTGTAGTTGAGATAGGCGAAAAATTAGTAGGCCTTTTGGTGGACAATGT
>JAOAIH010000089.1 GCA_026414805.1 Spirochaetota bacterium
AAGCTGGAGCAACTGTCGAGATCAAGTAACGTTAACACGTAAAATATCTTGAAAAGATCGTTGTAATACTGTATATTGAACACAGTAGTAGGTTTGGTTGCAAAGCGATCAAACCTACTTGTGTTGATGTTTGTAAAATATGGTGTTATTTTGACTCTTTTTGTATACTTTTAACACCCCAAATAATATGACTAAAATAATGCACAAGCAATATATCACTACAATAGTTTATAAGCAAATGTACGATCTCCTTCATATTCTTAATTCTGACGTTGAATGAATAAATTTATTTTAGGTGTAAACTATGCAAAAACAACAAAAAGTAATCCGTTTTGGTAAAATAAAACCTGGCATCAGCTTGCCAAATTTGATTGAAAATCAAACTGAATCGTTCAAATGGTTCTTGCAGAAAGATGTGCCCCCATCAAAAAGGAAAAATCAGGGACTTCAGGCAGTGTTTCTTGAAACATTTCCTATTGTAAGTCCAAATGATGATATTGAACTTGAATTTGTTGAATATGAGTTAGGCGAACCAAAGTATAGTGTACAGGAATGCAAAGAACGTGATGTTACCTATGCAGCTCCACTTAAAGCCACAATACGCCTGATAAAAAAAGATACAATGGAAGTCCGCGAACAATCTGTTTATATGGGTGATATCCCATTAATGACTGAAAGCGGTACTTTTATCATTAATGGTGCAGAAAGGGTTGTAGTCAACCAGTTACATAGATCACCAGGAATCTTCTTCTTCTGGGATGAAGTGGAAAGAATATACAGTGCTCGAGTTATTCCCGATAGGGGTTCATGGCTTGAATTTGAAATGGATCCCAAAGGGCTGATAGTTGCACGTATTGACAGAAAGAAAAAATTCCCTGCTACTATCATACTGAAAGCTTTAGGATACAATACCAATGAAGAGATAATCAAGCTTTTCTATGCCACAAAAAAGATCACTCTTTCTGAGGAAAAAGATTACGAATTTTTAAAGAATAAGCGCGTGGCTTCTGATGTCATTAATCCTGAGACAGGAGAGGTTTTGTTAGAAGCGGGCGAACGTATAACCATTGACTATGTTGACATTTTGAGAGATGAAAAGATTAGTGAAGTAGAAATAATAGAATTTCCTAAAAATAAAGATGATGCTTACCTCATTAATTCTTTGGAGAAAGATGACTGCAAAAGTTCAGAAGACGCATTGTTAAAACTTCATCAGATGCTCCGTCCTGGTGAGCCAACAAATATAGACAATGCGCGCGAAATATTTAACCGATTATTCTTTGATCCAAGAACCTATAGCCTAGGAGGAGTAGGGCGCTATAAGATAAATAAAAAATTTGGTTTTGACATGAAAGAGGTAAAAGAGGATTACCTCAGAAAAGATGATATAGTGCAGACAGTTAAATATTTAATAAACCTTATTGCCGAAGTTGATGGTTATATTGTTGATGATATTGACCATTTGGGCAACAGAAGAATACGCTCTGTTGGCGAGCTTATCCAGAATCAGATAAAGATTGGATTCCAGCGTATGGAACGCGTGATAAAGGAGCGAATGACCATTCAAGATGTAGATGTGGTCACTCCTCAGGCGCTTATAAGCATAAAGCCTATAACTGCTGTTATTAATGAATTCTTTGGTTCCAGTCAGCTGTCGCAGTTTATGGACCAGACTAACCCATTATCTGAACTGACACATAAACGGCGACTCAATGCGTTAGGTCCTGGTGGATTGACACGAGAGCGTGCCGGTTTTGAGGTACGTGATGTTCACCCATCCCATTATGGAAGAATGTGTCCAATAGAAACTCCTGAAGGGCCAAATATCGGATTGATCATTTCAATGAGTACTTATGCGCGCATTAATGAATATGGCTTTTTGGAAACTCCATACAAGGTGGTGGAAAATGGCAGGGTTACTGATAAGGTAGTGTATCTTACTGCCGATGAAGAAGATAAATACTTTATAGCACAAGCCAATGCCAAAATTGATGAAAATGGCAAATTTGTTGACAATCTTATTCCGTGTCGTCACCGTGGTGATTTCCCCTATAAACGCCCTGAGGAAATTCAATATATGGATGTATCCCCGGATCAAGTGTTTTCGGTATCAACATGCCTTATTCCGTTCCTTGAACATGATGACGCAAATAGGGCACTCATGGGTTCTAATATGCAACGACAGGCAGTGCCTCTTTTAACCGAAGAAATTCCGCTTGTAGGTACAGGTATGGAAGGACCAGCTGCTATGGATTCCGGTGTGGTGGTGAAGGCAAAACGAGCTGGCGAAGTGATGTATGCTGATGCAAAAGTTATAAAGGTTAAAACTTCAAGTGGTGAGGTTGATGAGTATATACTACAGAAGTTTAAGCGTACCAATCAGGGGACATGTTTTAACCAGAAACCTATAGTGCGAAAGGGACAGAAAGTGAAAGTAGGTGACATCTTGGCAGATGGACCAGCAACTGATAATGGTAAATTGGCTTTGGGCAAAAATATACTGGTAGCATTCATGCCATGGATGGGATATAACTTTGAGGATGCTATTCTTATTTCAGAACGATTGGTATATGATGATGTATATACATCAATACATATAGAACAGTTTGAGATAGAAGCCAGGGAAACAAAGCTTGGCAGGGAAGTTATTACACGTGATATTCCTAACTTAAGTGAGAAAGCATTTCGAGACCTTGATGAAAATGGTATAGTACGCATTGGTGCTTATGTTGCACCTGGGGATATACTTGTTGGTAAGGTTACTCCTAAAGGGGAACAAGACCTTACTCCTGAATATAAGCTGCTTCATTCAATATTTGGTGAAAAAGCTCGAGAAGTGCGCGATACATCTCTTAGAGTACCTAATGGTGTGGAAGGAATAGTGATTGATGTGAAGCGTTTTTCTCGCGAGAACGGTGATGAGTTATCTGCTGGTGTGGAAGAGCTTGTTAAGGTATATATTGCTTCAAAACGAAAGATATCGGTAGGCGATAAGATGGCAGGGCGCCATGGCAACAAAGGTGTTATTTCAAAGATAGTTCCTGTGTATGATATGCCATATCTACCTGATGGCACACCTGTTGACATTGTTCTTAATCCGCTATCGGTACCATCTCGAATGAATTTGGGGCAGCTGCTGGAAACTGAATTGGGCTGGGCAGCAAAAGAACTTGGATTTATAGCCGAATGTCCAATTTTTGACAGCCCTGAGGAATCGGAAATACGGGAACTTTTGAAAAAAGCCGGATTGCCAGAGACATCAAAAACTATTTTATACAATGGTCAGACAGGTGAGCCATTTGAAAGTGAGGTTATGGTTGGCTATATTTACATGCTCAAACTGGCTCATATGGTTGATGATAAGATCCATGCACGTTCTACAGGCCCATACTCACTTGTTACACAGCAGCCATTAGGAGGTAAGGCACAGTTTGGCGGGCAGCGTTTGGGTGAGATGGAAGTGTGGGCACTTGAAGCATACGGTGCTGCCTATACATTACAGGAGCTTCTTACAGTGAAGTCTGACGATATGTTAGGACGTGCACGAATTTATGAAGCGATAGTGAAGGGGATTAATACAACATCCCCCGGTATTCCAGAATCATTCAATGTACTTGTGCAGGAATTGCGAGGCCTTGCACTGGATGTAAGAATTTATGATGAAAACGGCAATGAAATAAATCTCTCTGAATGGAGCGAAGGCTTCAGCAAACCAAAGAGAAAAATCAAGCTTGAAACGCTTGAGAATGAGTAATTTGTATGTTTTAAAAATTTAATGTAAGGTAAGAAGGTAATATGATGAGAGATTTTAATGATTTCAATTCTATTCAAATAAAATTAGCTTCACCAGATATGATCCGTGAGTGGTCATATGGTGAGGTGAAAAAACCTGAAACTATTAACTATCGTACATTAAAGCCTGAGCGAGATGGCCTTTTTTGTGAAAGGATATTTGGAACAACAAAAGAATGGGAATGTTACTGCGGTAAGTTTAAATCGATTAGATATAAGGGTGTTGTTTGTGATAGGTGTGGTGTGGAAGTCACCCATTACAAAGTGCGGCGTGAGCGTGGAGGACATATTGAATTAGCATGCCCAGTAGCACACATCTGGTATTACAGGTCAGTACCTTCAAGGATTGGATTGCTACTAAATTTGACAGTGAATGAATTAAAATCTATCCTTTATTACGAGAAATATGTGGTGATAGATCCTGGTGAATCTGATCTAAAGGAAAAAGATGTTATCGATGAGGATACCTATAACCACTATTATGAAACATACGGTGACGAATTTGTTGCGGATATGGGTGCAGCTGCCATTAAGGAAATGCTTCGCAGAATTGATCTTGATGGTGAAGCGCGTGAATTACGAAGTAAAATCGCCGGACAGGATAAGCTGAAAGTTGATAAAAAAGATATAAAGCGTCTTGAATTGATTGAGGCGTTTAGGGACTCAGGAAATCGCCCCGAATGGATGATACTGGATGTGATCCCTGTTATACCTCCAGAACTAAGGCCAATGGTTCAGCTGGATGGGGGCAGGTTTGCAACATCTGACTTGAATGACCTTTATCGACGAGTGATCAATAGAAATAACAGGCTTAAACGATTATTGCTATTGAGAGCACCTGATATTATAGTACGAAATGAAAAACGCATGCTACAGGAAGCAGTTGATGCTTTGTTTGATAACAGCAAACGCAAGCGTGCGGTTAAAGGCAAGGCTAACAGGCCTTTAAAATCCTTAAGTGATATGCTTAAGGGCAAGCAAGGGCGTTTCAGACAAAACCTTTTAGGAAAGCGAGTTGATTATTCAGGGCGATCAGTTATTGTTATTGGGCCTGAACTCAAGTTGCATCAGTGTGGATTGCCCAAAAAGATGGCTGTTGAGTTGTTTAAGCCATTCATAATGAAACGGCTTGTTGATAAAGGGTTTGTCCAAAATATAAAATCTGCTAAAAAGATGGTAGAAAATGAAAGGCCGGAAGTATGGGAAGTACTGGAAGAAGTAATTGCTGAACATCCGGTTCTCCTTAATCGTGCTCCTACATTGCACAGGTTAGGAATACAGGCATTTGAGCCTGTGCTTGTTGAAGGTAAGGCAATTAAGCTTCATCCTTTAGTGTGCCATGCGTATAATGCTGACTTTGATGGTGACCAGATGGCAGTTCATGTGCCACTATCTCCAAGAGCACAGATAGAATGCTGGACATTGATGCTTTCGGCAAACAATTTACTTAACCCTGCAAACGGACAGCCTATCGTCACTCCGACTCAGGATATTGTTTTAGGAATATATTATTTAACCTCAGAGTTAAAAAGCGACAGCGCACATCTCCCGTATTTTGGTTCAATGGATGAGGTATTGTATGCGCTGGAATTCAAGCAAATAAAATACAGAACCAGAATTAAGTATCTGATAAATGGTGAGTTTGTTGAAACAACACCAGGTAGATTAATATTCAATGAAAAACTTCCTGCAGGGTTCCCTTTTATAAACTATACCGTTAATGATAAGGAACTATCGAAAATTATTTCCAAAATATTCAGGGAATATGGTCCAACTGCAACAGTAAAGGTGCTTGATGATATAAAGGAATTAGGGTTTAAATACGCTACTTATTTTGGGCCAACTATCTCAACAAGTGACGTGAAGGTACCTCACTTGAAGGATGAGTTGATTAAAAAATCAAACGAGATGTTGGAGAAGATTGAAAATGAATACCGCAACGGGTATATAACCAATGAAGAGCGGTATAATCGTGTTATTGACCTGTGGACAAAAACAAATGAAGAAATTACCGAAGTTATGTTCAATACTATGGCGCAGGATGCAGATGGATTTAATCCCATTTACATTATGGCCCAGTCAGGTGCACGAGGCAGTAAACAGCAAATACGACAGCTTGCAGGTATGCGGGGCCTCATGGCAAAACCCAGTGGTGAAATTATTGATGTGCCTATTAAATCAAACTTCAAGGAAGGACTGACAGTACTTGAATATTTCATTTCTACCAATGGAGCACGAAAAGGACTTGCAGATACTGCGTTAAAAACTGCTGATGCCGGATATTTAACCCGAAGACTTGTCGATATTGCCCAGGATGTTGTTATTACTATGGATGATTGCGGTACATCAGTAGGAATCGATGTAGGTGCACTGAAAGAAGGTGATGAAGTTGTGGAATCTATTGGATCTAGGGTATTGGGCAGAACACTTTTGTATGATCTTTATCATCCAGTAACTAATGAGATTATTTGTAAGAGTGGTGAATTGATAACTGAGGAGATTGCAGAAAAGATAGATGAATTAGGACTTGAACGTATCACTATAAGGTCTGTATTGACATGTGAAGCTCGGCATGGAGTATGTGCACGCTGCTATGGCAGAAATTTAGCCACTTCACGTATGGTTGATATTGGTGAGGCAGTGGGAATCATTGCAGCACAATCTATTGGGCAGCCTGGGACACAGTTGACTATGCGAACATTCCACATTGGCGGAACTGCTTCCCATGTAGTTGAAGAAAGTGAAATCAGTTTTAATTATCCTGTCTATATAAAAGAAACAACATTTAAAACAGTAAAAACTGAGGATGAAAACGGTGAAAAGAAAACTATATCAGTACGCCGTGGATATATTGTTTTACAGAGATTACTGGAAGAAATCCCTATCAAGAGTGGTGAAGTGCTGGTAAATGATGGTGATAGAGTATATAGCGGAACTCCAATTGTAAAAAAATCTGATGGAACTTTATCTGTTACAACAAAATCAGGTGTAGTTAAGCTTGATAAATCAAAAATTTACATACTTGGCGAACCAAACATGATACCTGTCAACATTGGTTCTGTTATCTTTTTAAAACCGGATAAATTTTATTATGTCAATCCACAAACAGGAAAAACAGATGTACTTGTGAAGTTTGACCCGTGGAACGAACCAATTTTAACTGAAATAAATGGTAAGGTTAAGTTTATCGATATTGAAATTAATAAGAGCATGCGCGAGGAAATAGATCCGCAAACTCATCAGCTTAAAAGGATTATTGTTGAAGCAAAGACCGAAAAATTGCAGCCTGCTATAGAAGTATCTTCAGCTGACGAAACATTTAACTATTTGTTACCAAAAGGGGCACACCTGTTTGTTGAAGATGGACAAACAGTAAAGGCTGGTACTGTTATTGCTAAAATACCTAAGGAAGTTGAGAAGACAAAAGATATTACCGGTGGCTTGCCGCGTGTTGCAGAGCTATTTGAAGCACGTACTCCAAAGGATAAAGCTACCATTTCAGAAATTGACGGCCGTGTTAAAATTGGTGATACTGTCAAGAATAAACGCAAGATCATTGTAACTGGCGATGATGGTGAAACGCGTGAATATCAGATACCCGCTTCCAAGTACCTGCGTGTTCAGGATGGTGACTGGATAAATAAAGGCGATAAGATAGATGATGGTCCCATTGATCCCCATGACATTCTTGATATTAAGGGCCCGCGGGAGCTTGAAAAGTTCCTTGTGAATGAAATTCAGGAAGTATATCGATTGCAGGGTGTTCAGATAAATGATAAGCACATAGAAATAATTGTGCGCCAGATGCTTAGAAAGGTAGTAATTGAAGATCCAGGCGATACAAGTTTTGTTGTTGATCAGATTGTAGATAAGTTTGAATTTGATGATGAAAATATGCGTGTTGAAAAAGAAGGTGGTAAGGCAGCATCTGCAAAGCCAGTATTAATGGGTATAACAAAATCTGCTCTTAATACTGAATCATTTATATCTGCCGCATCATTCCAGGAAACGACACGCGTGTTAACAGAAGCTGCAATCAAAGGGAAGATTGACAAGCTCAGAGGGCTAAAAGAAAACGTTATTATTGGTCACCTGATACCAGCAGGTACTGGTGTACGTGAATACAATAAAATTAAGGTGTATCAAAAAGTTCCTGGTGACCTTGATGGCGTTTCAAAAGAAGCAGAGGAAGAAATCCCTGCAGAAAAGTAAAATTTCTTGACAATTCAATGTGTAAAATCGATTAATCACTTTCAATTAAAATTTTGAAAGTGATTAATTTAAATAACATAATGTTATAATATTGATACTATATAGTGAGGAGACAGAATGCCTACAATTAATCAGTTAATAAGGAAAGGGAGATCAGAGAAGGTTAAAAAATCAAAATCTCCAGCACTTAAAAGTTGTCCACAGAAGAGAGGAGTATGTACACGAGTGATGACTGTTACGCCAAAAAAACCAAATTCCGCATTGCGAAAGGTTGCTCGTGTCAGATTGACAAATGGAATAGAAGTAACAGCATATATTCCTGGAATAGGACATAATCTTCAGGAACACTCTGCAGTTCTTGTGAGGGGTGGTAGGGTAAAGGATTTGCCAGGTGTACGGTACCATATAATACGTGGTGCATTAGATGCTTTAGGTGTAAATGACCGCAAAAAAGGCAGATCAAAATATGGCACTAAGAGGCCAAAAGCATGATGTATAATAATTGGTATAGTGAGGTTTAATAATGGCACGAAGGCGTAGACCAGCAAAACGAACGATTTTACCAGATCCAAAATATGGCAATATAATTGTTTCAAAGTTTATTAATTGCATGATGTTAAAAGGGAAAAAGGGAGTTGCTGAACGGGCTTTTTATAAGGCATTAGATCTTATTGGACAGCGTACTCAAAAAGATCCTATTGAAGTATTTATCACTTCACTTGAAAACGTAAAGCCGCTTGTAGAGGTTAAATCACGTCGTGTAGGTGGTGCCACGTATCAGGTACCCGTAGAAATACGGCCTGAAAGGCGACAGGCACTGGCTATACGCTGGATTATTAACAATGCTCGAAGCAGGAATGAAAAGACTATGTTCCAGAAGCTTGCAGGTGAGCTGTTGGATGCATATAACAACACCGGCGCTTCAATAAAGAAAAAAGAAGATACCCATAAGATGGCAGAAGCTAACAAAGCCTTTGCACATTATAAGTGGTAATTAATATATACTTGTTGTGATATGGCTTTTTAATGTAAAAATACCAGGGACCCCCCCTGGTATTTGATGCTTTATTTTATAAAATCTTAATTTATTATCAGGATGTATGGGAAGAGAATTACCATTACACAGAACACGAAATATAGGCATAATGGCGCATATCGATGCGGGTAAAACCACATTGACCGAACGTATTCTCTATTATACCGGTAAAACCTATAAGATTGGTGAAGTTCACGACGGAACTGCTGAAATGGACTGGATGATTCAGGAAAAGGAGCGAGGTATCACCATTACTGCTGCAGCAACTACAACCTACTGGAAAAATACCCGTATTAATATTATCGATACACCTGGGCATGTTGATTTTACCGTTGAGGTTGAGCGAAGCCTGAGAGTACTTGACGGAGCTATCGCCGTATTTGATGCCGTTGCTGGTGTTGAGCCACAAAGTGAGACTGTATGGCGCCAGGCAACCCATTACAATGTTCCCAGAATATGTTTTGTAAATAAAATGGACCGTATTGGTGCTGATTTTGAAAATTGTCTTTCCATGATAAAAGAACGGCTATATTCTACTCCACTGCCCTTGCAGATCCCATATGGCAAGGAAGATGGATTTAAAGGTGTCATTGATATACTGCAGATGAAAGCGTTAGTGTGGACGGATCAGTTAGGCGAACATTATGATGTTATACCTATTCCAAAGGAATACCAGGATGAAGCATTGTATTACAGAGAACAACTGATTGAAATGGTAGCAGAATATGATGAACAAATGCTTGAAAAATATCTTGAAGGAGTAGAAATATCAGAAGCAGAATTAAAGCGGGCTATACGTAATGCAACGCTGAAAACTGCATTATTTCCGGTATTCTGTGGCAGTGCATTAAAGAATAAAGGTGTACAGCCGCTCATTGATGCTGTTGTTGATTACCTGCCTTCGCCAAAGGATATTCCTGCTATTAAAGGCCACGATGTGCACAATGAGAACAAACTTTTAGAGCGCCATCCCGATGATAAGGAACCATTTTGTGGTCTTGTGTTTAAGATTGCAAGTGATTCGTATGTAGGAAAGCTCTGTTATATCAGGGTATATTCAGGACACCTTGGTGCAGGTGATACTATCCTTAATGTCAATAAACAGAAGAAGGAACGAATTGGGCGGATCTTACGGATGCATGCAAATGACCGTGAGGACATAAAAGAAATCTATACTGGAGATATTGCTGCTCTGGTAGGTTTGCGATTTGCACAGACAGGGGATACCATCACTGCTGTTGATGCACCAATCCTTTTAGAAAAGATGCAATTCCCTGAGCCGGTGATAGCAAGAGCTATCGAACCTAAGACACGGGCCGATCTTGAAAAGCTACACACTGTGCTCAAACGTCTTGAGGAAGAAGACCCTACCTTCTTTGTAAAGATTGATGAAGAAAGTGGCCAGACAATTATTTCGGGGATGGGTGAGCTACATTTAGAGATAATCGTTGATAGGTTGCAGCGCGAATTCAATGTTATGGTTAATGTTGGCAAACCGCAGGTAGCATATAAAGAAACGGTAACAGCAACTGCCAAAGCCGAAGGTATATTTGAAAAAGAAATTGCCGGCAAATTACAGTATGGTCATGTACTGCTTGAGGTAAGTTCGTGCGATAGCTCCTTTGAGTTTATATCCAGAGTAGATTCTTCGGTGGTACCAGAACAATGTATCAAAGCAGTGGAAATGGGCTGTAGAGATGCACTGAGTTCTGGAGTAATTGCTGGCTATGAGATGACAAAAGTACGAGTAATACTTGAAGAAGCAAAGTACAGAGAGGATGCATCAGTTGACCATGCCTATCGCATTGCTGCTACCATGGCCTTCAGAGATGCAGCACGAAAGGCCAGTCCAATGCTACTTGAGCCAATTATGAAGCTTGAAGTTGTAGTTCCTGATGAGTATATGGGCGACATAATCAATGATATAAATTCTCGAAGAGGAAAAATTGAACATATCGATATTCGTGGTATGTTGAAGGTTGTTGATGCGTATGTACCTTTGGCCGAGGCATTTGGCTATGCTACTGCAGTACGTTCCTTAAGCCAGGGGAGAGC
>JAOAIH010000090.1 GCA_026414805.1 Spirochaetota bacterium
CTCCCGGTATACTCTTGATAGCCATCCATGTTTCATCATCAAGAATCATTTCAACGAGTACATATCCGGGGAAAATCTTCTTGGGTTTTACAATCTTCTTGCCATCCTTTACTGAATGCTCTTCAACAGTTGGAATTTTAACTTGAAATATCTTATCCCCAAGATTAAGATTCTGTACTTTTTTTTCCAGTGCCAGTTTAACTTTATTCTCATGGCCGGAATATGTATGTATTACATACCACCCTTTTGTCATAACTATCGCATCACCAGTGAAACTATTTTCATTAATGCAGCATCAACAAGCCATAAAAATATTGCAGTGATAATAACTGTTACTATAACAACCATTGTCAGAGCACTTACCTCTTCCCTTTCAGGCCACGATACCTTTTTTAGTTCTTCTCTGGATTCTTTAATAAATTGTACAGTTTTATTAAACACGTTTTACACCCTACGCTTTGGTCTCTTTGTGCAATGTATGCTTGTTACAATGCTTACAGTATTTCATCACCTCAAGCTTGCCGGTTTGCTTCTTCTTGTCTTTCTTAGTTGCATAATTACGATTTTTACAATCCTTACATGATAAAAGAACTACTTCACGCATAATAATATCCTATTATTTATAATAATATGTGCAAGTGTAATGAGTTATTAACAGTTTTTTAGCATTTGTATGCAATTATATAGATACGAAAGCACGCTATAAGTATAGCACATCACGTCAAGTAATTAATCACATGAATCAAAAAAAAATACAATTTTTTTACTAAAATTAATAGTGAGCCCACGACCAGAATCGAACTGGTGACCTTTTGCTTACCATGCAAATGCTCTGCCACTGAGCTACGTGGGCTTTTGTAAAATATATAATATATACAATTTAAATAAAATATTCCTAAAAAAAGACATTATTTGTCAAGATTTTTTGTAATTAATTTCATAATGATACTTTACGACCTCAACTCCCCTACAATCTTCCTAAAGTGATTAAACTCTTAACCATTATCAAATGGCGATAGTTTAATGCTGAAAGGTAACATTTGGTCCATTGCTTGAACAATGGTATTTGTTTATGCGTTTTTGCGCTTTTACCTTTTAATGTCAATAGCCATGCACCCGTAACGATATTATTTTTCTCCCGTAATTAATAAACTAATCTAATATTTTATAAATTTTTCTGCAAAAACTGCAACAGCTTTTCAGCTATAAGCATTCCCTGGTCAATAAATTCAGGACCGTAATTTATGCCTGTTTTAGATCGGAATGTATAGCGAATAGTATTAATATGTGCCACACCTTGAGGAAAATGTTTAACAATATCTTTAAGTGAAATATTCATTGTTGCAATCATATCCCAGATTGTGTATACAAAATTATCAGGGCCCCATCTAAACTTATCAGCATCATATAGAGCGTTTGAAACAAGCATCATATCACTATTATCAACTATCTGATATTCTTTGAAAGCTTCATGGTTGAGTATAGCAAATGTGATAGTTTCTATATCGTTATGAGGAATAATATGCGATAGATGGGTGCGGACATACTCTGCAGCTTTTGCTGGATGATTTTTTTTATCACGATAGTAATCATGAAGAAACCCTGCTATGAGTGCAAGCATCGCCAGGTGTATTGACCTTCCTGAGACGCCTTTTTCTTTAAGGACTATCGCCGCCGATTCTATTGCCACTTTTTCTGCATGATAGTAACTGTGTCCAAGTGATGTCCCCTTTTTGCGCATACATTCGGCACAGTATGCAATGATTGATGATGTATCATAAATTTTTTTAGCAATGGCAATATATCGATAGCTATCGACATAAAACTTAGGTGCAGGCAAAGTGCCAGCAAAGGATTTAACAAACTGCTTTCCTCTGCTGATAACATCCTGCTGCATTTCCTACCTTTCTTAATTAAATGATTGTGTCACTTTAAGCATACGTCTTCCTGTGAAACAACTTTGTTAAGCGGGTACTCAATTATCCCGTCAGCACCAGCGTTGATAAGTTTGGGGATAAGATCGCGCACCACCGATTCGTTGATAACACTTTCAACCGAAAACCATGTTGCATTATATAATTTTGATATCGTTGGCGAGGTTAAGCTTGGTATGAGCTTAATAACATCAGGGAGCTTATCTTCGGGGACATTCATTTTAATGCCCACAAGATTATTTGCATTCAACGCACCACGCAACAGCAGGGCAATCTGTTTAATCTTTGCACGCTTGACTTTGTCGTTCATACTCTGTTTGTTGGCAATGAGCTTGGTATTTGTTTCAAGCAAGGTGTAAATTATTTTAAGCCCATGAGCTTTTATTGTGGAGCCTGTTTCAGTGACTTCAACAATAGCATCAACCAGTCCTTCAACAACTTTGGCCTCAGTTGCACCCCATGAAAATTCAACTTTTACAGGGATATTGCGATCACTGAAATATTTTTTAGTAAAATTGACAAGCTCAGTTGAAATGGTCTTGCCTGCACAATCTTCTAGGGTTTTTATGGGAGAATCGTTTGGAACAGCAAGTACCCATTTTGCCTTCTGGGTGCTTACCTTTGAGTAAATAAGATCTGATATTATTTCTACATCTGACTCATTTTCCAATATCCAGTCAAGCCCAGTAAGCCCTACATCAAGCACACCACTTTCCACATATTTTGACATCTCCTGAGCTCGCACAAGTGAACAGGAAATTTCAGGATCATCAATACTTGGGAAGTAATTTCGTGACGATACTGATATTGAAAAACCTGCACGCTTAAAAAGCTCTATAGTTGCACTCTCTAAACTTCCTTTTGGTATTCCTAACTTAATAAGGCTCATTTTTTATCTCCATATTTATCTTCAGGATTAAAGATTTTTATTCCGTCTGTTTTCAAACTATCACCTTCAACTACCCGGTAAAAACAGCTGCGATAGCCAGTATGGCAGGCTGCATCCCCTATCTGATTAATTTTAATTAATACACAATCATTGTCACAATCAATGCGAATTTCCTTAACCTCCTGGACATTACCAGAAGATTCACCTTTTTTCCATAATTGATTTCGTGACCTGCTCCAATAATGAACTATACCTGTTTTTAATGTTAGTTCAAATGCCTCTTTGTTCATAAACGCAACCATCAGGATTTCGCCAGTTTTATAGTCCTGTGCCACTGCTGGAACCAGCCCGTCTAACTTGGTAAAATCAAGCTCTATCATTGTTATATCCTCATTTATTATTTATTTAAAAGATTAATCCTATGAACTATCTCCTTAAAAAACTAAAAGTAATAAATTAAAATTTATATATACAACTATAATAATATGCGATAGACTATTAATATCACAGAGTTACCTGAAAATCTGTAAAATGTATTTATAAAACACTAAAATTCTATTGACAAATGTTTTTTTGAAATATCAGCAGTATTTATTCTTTTATTATAAGTATATAGCTTAATACTGTTCTCCTTTGGATTATTGCGGTCTATACTATTAATTTTAATTTGTGTGTGAGGGTATCAATGGATTATTCTAAAACCGTTAATCTCCCTTCTTCGGATTTCCCCATGAAGGCAAATCTCCCAGTGCGTGAACCTCAGATGTTACAGCAATGGGAAAAGATGGACATATACAAACTGATTCAGCAATCCCGTGAAGGCAATGAATTATATATTTTGCATGATGGCCCCCCATATGCTAACGGGCACATACACCTTGGGCATGCATTAAATAAGATACTCAAAGACATTATTGTTAAACATAAAACGATGAGTGGATATAAGGCACCTTTTGTACCTGGTTGGGACTGTCATGGGCTTCCTATTGAATTGCAAGTAACAAAAGAGTTGGGCCCAAAAGCCAAACAAATGCCAAAGCAGGATATTCGCAAATTGTGCAGAGAGTATGCCCAAAAATTTATTGATATCCAAAAGGAAGAATTCAAACGCTTGGGCGTATTTGGCCAGTTTGACAACCCCTACTTAACCATGTCAGTGGATTATGAAGCCACAATACTTGAAATTTTTGGCTCGCTTTTTGAAAGAGGATTTATCACTAAAGGGAAAAAACCCATTTACTGGTGCCCAACATGCGTGACTGCTCTTGCTGAAGCCGAAGTGGAATATCACGATCACTCCTCACCATCAATTTTTGTTAAATTCAAGGTGGATCCAGCATCAGTTACATTTAAGGGTGTGGATGCTAATAACCTGTATGTGGTAGTATGGACAACCACGCCATGGACATTGCCTGCTAACCTAGCGGTATGCTTTCATCCTGATTTTGACTACTCCGCATATAACGCTGGTAATGAATACTACATCATGGCTGATGGCCTTGCAGAATCATTTGCCACTGTAACTGGCCATACACTTGGCGAAAAGATACCACTATCTATTGATAATGTTCGTTCTCTGAAAGTATACCATCCTTTTATCGAAAGGGAATCAAAAGTCATTTTTGGCGATTTTGTTACCTTGGATCAGGGTACTGGTATTGTCCATATTGCCCCGGGTCACGGACTTGAAGATTATATTGTTGGCCTTGAATACGGCCTTGATGTGTTCTGCCCTGTAGATGATGAAGGTAAATTTACCGACGAATTTGCCCCAATGAAAGGAGTCAATGTCTTTGACGCTAATCCTAAAATCATTAACCTGTTAAAAGAAAATAATATGCTTATTTTTACCAGCGATATAGAGCACTCATACCCACATTGCTGGCGGTGCAAACAGCCTCTTATCTTCAGGGCCACTGCACAGTGGTTTATGCTTATCGATCATAACGATATGCGACAGCTTGCATTGCAGGCAACGGAGGATACACAATGGATACCGGAATGGGGCAAACTCAGATTTAAGGGCATGGTGGAAACACGCCCTGACTGGTGCCTGTCTCGCCAGCGATCCTGGGGGGTACCTATTCCTTCATTCTACTGTAAAAAATGCGGCAAAAATCAGATGAATGCCCAAACAATATTTTATTTTGCTAAGATTTCACGTGAACGAACCATTGAATCATGGTATACCGATGAAATTCACAGCCTCATTCCTCCGGATTTTACTTGTGAGTGTGGCAGTGACAGCTTTGAAAAAGAATATGATATCCTTGACGTGTGGTTTGACTCTGGCGTTTCACACTTTGCTGTGCTTGACAGCCGTGATGACCACCGCTGGCCAGCTGACCTTTACCTAGAAGGAAGCGACCAACACCGTGGTTGGTTTCAGTCTTCACTGTGGCCTGCACTGGCATTGCGGCAACGTGCTCCATATGATACAGTCCTGACACATGGCTTTGTACTTGATGACCAAGGGAGAGCTATGAGTAAGTCGCTTGGCAATGTCATTCCGCCCGATGATATTATCAACAAATTTGGTGCTGATATCCTTCGCCTTTGGGTTGCTTCTGAGGACTACCGCAATGACGTGCGTATTGGCTATGACATGGTGCAGCAGATTGCTGATTCATACCGCAAAATCCGCAACACCTTCAAATTTATGATAGGCAACTGTGCTGACTTTCATCCATCTCTGTGTGTTGATTACGATGAGCTATCGGATATAGATAAATGGATACTTCATAAACTACATGTACTTTCAAAACAGGTGCGTGAACATTATGAAAAGTACGAGTTTCACCTTGTATACCGACGAATTCTTAACTTCTGCGCTGTTGACCTTTCATCACTGTATTTTGATATTTCAAAAGATATTTTGTATGTAGAAGCCAAGGATTCAAAACTACGAAGAGCAAACCAGACAGTGCTGTACCATGTAACAGAAACAATGCTGAGGCTTATTGCACCTGTGTTGGCATTTACCGCTGAAGAGATATGGCAATTCTTAGGTAAGGAAGGTTCAGTGCATGCTGATGTATACATGGAACTGCCTAATGAATGGCATAATGAAGCACTTGCTAAAAAAATGGATGTGTGCTTTGATATAAAAAAGGACGTCCTGAAAGCGTTGGAGATAGCACGCAAGGAAAAGATGATTGGCAGTTCCCTTGAAGCTGATGTGCATATCTTTACCACAAGCCCTTCCACAAAAGAATTACTTGAATCCATGAGCGATAGCAAACGCTTTTTCCAAGTGGCCCAGGTACACATTGCAAATCAAAAGCTTTCAGGCATGGCCGATTATGAAAATAGCTCAATACTGGTGGCAAAATCAGACGGGAAAAAATGTGTGCGATGCTGGAATTATTCGCATGACATTGGAACACATCCAGAGCATCCAGAACTCTGTAAACGGTGTACTGATATTGTCTTGAAACTTGATGTGAAGTGAAAGTTTTGAATTTTGTGTTAATGTGCTGAATTATCATATTTAGTCATTTTGACTTCGAGAACCACCAGGAAAATAAAGTGTTGTATTGTCGTTCTGAGCAGAAGCAGAATCTAAAATTAAAAAAGAGATCCTGAGGTCGCATCGCGACCTCAGGATGACATAAAGAAGAATCTTAATCATTTTTATGGAGATAGAGTGTACAAATGACAAAGACAACAAAAAACACACTGATAGCCGTCATGATTTTTATTGTTATTCTTGCTAGCGATATTATCACAAAAGCACTTGTGGAAAAATACATTTCCATCTATGAACGTGTCAATGTGCTTGGCAGCTTTGTACAGCTAACTCTCATCTACAATCAGGGAGGAATATTTGGCATACTGCAAGGTTACCAGCAATTCTTTCTTGTTGTTTCTATTGTTGTATTACTGCTTCTTATTGGATATTTCATATTAGAAAAAAACAAAACGCTTATTTTCACTATAAGCATGGGGCTCATCTGTGCTGGAGCTATCGGCAATATTCTGGATAGGATTACTGGCAAGCCCGGAGTTGTTGACTTTATCTATATTGGAAGTGATGAGGTATTCCGCTGGCCAGCATTCAATGTTGCTGATTCATCAATTGTGGTAGGTGCCACGCTGCTTGTGATCCATCAGCTTCTGGAAGAAAAAAAGAGGAAGCAGCATGAAAAAAAATATCAGTAAGTGTCAACAATTGTAACGGTCCCTTTTGCTATTTCTTTTTCTTTAACAGTTACGGATACAATGTAGGTACCCTCAGCGTATATTGAAAACGGTATTGCTGCAGAAGACATATCTGGATTTATGGCATATTCAAATCGGGTGTATTCTGGCTGACTGTATTTCTTTTGTTCGTACACAATAACTGTTGCCCTGTCACTACCAAAAGGCTCCTGTGCGGAAACATACAAAGTCATATCACCAGTAGTAAATTGGGAGCCGCAATTGACTGGCTTACCATCCTTATCAACACCTTCACAAAACTGCAGGGGACTTTCTTTGCCACAGGCTACCATGCCTATAATAGCTATAATCAATAACAGTTTATTACAAAAGCGAACCCTGAATATCCTCATCATCTTCTATTTCTCCTGTATCTTCTTTTACACGTAAGGGTTTTTTCTGAATCGTGCCATCAGGCTGCTTTTGTAATACTTCAATTTTACGCTCAGCTTCTTCTAACTTTTGCCTGCAAAATTGTGCAAGCTGCACACCTCTCTCATAAAACTGAATAGACTGCTCTAACGTCAGCTCACCTGACTCCAGCTTTGAAGCTATTGTTTCAAGTTCTTCCAGCGCTTCTTCAAATGTTAATTTTTTAGCCTTTCTTTCCAAAGCCTACCTCAGTGCGTACTGATTGTATTTCACATTCAAGCGACCCGTCATATACAATAACGTGGACACTATCTCCCCGGTGAACATTTGTGATAGAAGAAATTACCCTATTATCCTTCATAGTAATGGAATATCCACGTTTCAACACATTCACCGGAGAAAGATGTTCCACCTTGCTTGCTTGCATCATAAAGATGTGCCAGTAGTTTTGCAATCTATTTTTCATGATAAGCTGTAAATCCTTTAAACTGCTCAGACGTTCTCGTGCACCTGCAATATGCTTGTGCATTGCTGCAAGCATCCTGTTTTGGGTATCAGCAAGAGCAAGTTCGTAATTTTCAACCATACTTAATGGATTCTGGAACACCCGACGCCTTGTAACAAGAGCAATGCGGTTGTTAAAAGTTTGCACCATCATAAAAAGCCTGCGAAGCATTCGCTGCGTGGAATTATTTATAGTTGCCAGCAGATCATCTTTTACCGGTACTGCAATCTCAGCAGCAGCCGACGGCGTTGGTGCAGCAACATCACTGGCCAAATCACTTAAGGGATGGTCAATCTGATGTCCCACTGCAGATATAATTGGTACACGTGATGAAGCAAATGCACGTACTACAGCCTCTTCGTTAAATGCCATCAAATCTTCAAATGAACCGCCTCCACGTCCAGCAATAATGACATCTACTCCCCACTCAGGCTTATTCAGCTCCCGAATTCCGGTAACTATCGACTCAACTGCTCCCTCACCCTGCACCTTTACGGGGGCAATGACAATCTCAATATTAGGGAAGCGACGCATTGCCACCTTAATAATGTCACGAATAGCAGCACCGGTTGGTGAGGTAACTACCCCAATCCGCCGTGGCAATGCTGGTAATGGTTTTTTGCGCTCTGGCGAAAACAGCCCTTCTTTATATAATTTTTCTTTAAGCTTTTCAATCCGCTGCAACAACTCGCCAATACCTTCTTTACGGATTCTATACACAATAAACTGATATGAACCGCGCTTTTCAAACACAGTAACACCACCAAATGCCACCACACTCATACCTTCTTCAAGTCTGAAATCCAGATTTTTATTGGCGTGCTTGAAAAACACACTCTGAATTACCGCTTGTTCATCTTTTAATGAAAAATAGATATGACCCGATGAATGATAGGTAAGGTTAGAAATCTCACCCTTGACCCATACGCCGTTAAGCTCTGGCGTTGACTCAATCAGCCGTTTCAGTATTCCGGTAATATCGCTTACCGAATACACTGTTTCGTGATTTTCAATTTCTTCAATCATATCATTCAAATGGCAAATGTACTGTTCCTCTATAAATGGTTCCGCGTAAAATATCAATTGTGATTTCTTGGCCATCTACCACAGCAAGCTTATCAATATTGACACCACCTATAACAGAGATGCCATTCTCCCTACAATAATGTATGATGGGAGAAGTGATGCTACACTCAGCGGTAATCACCGCTTTTGGCATTGTACCTTTAATCTGGGTAAGCTCATTAGTCACAATAATTATATTGTGCGATAGCTCAACGGACTTTCCCATTTGTACGCTACCATGCACCACCCCTTCGCCAAATCCAATGCCCTGCGCAATCTCTTCTGCCAAAAGGTAAATCCGCATGACATTTGTTCCGCCGGTTACTCCCGCCAAAATCCCTGCAGTGATTACAAGCAGGTCACCGTCATGTATCAGATTTTTTTCACGTGCTACAGCTATGGCTTCATTAACCAGCTCATTTATATCATGGCACTGCTTTATTTGCAATGGAATCACACCATAAGAAAGTGATAGCTGATTCACTACTTTTTGGTTGGTAGTAACAGCAATCACGGGAATCTGTGGCTTGTATTTTGAAATTTTACGAGCGGTATATCCTGATTGAGTGGCAGTAAGAATACAATCAGCACCAAGCGTTTTTGCTGACTCATGTGCAGACAGTGCAATTGCATCAGTAATGGTGGATTTTGTGTACATCTTTTTTTCTGCAATAGCTGCTTTATAGATAAATGTCTTTTCAGCATATTCAGCAATGCGCGCCATGGTCTGGACTGCTTCCACCGGGTACTGCCCAAATGCAGTTTCACCTGAAAGCATGAGTGCATCAGTCCCATCAAAAACAGCATTGGCAACATCCGTTGCTTCAGCTCGTGTTGGTATGGGATTTCGAATCATTGAATCAAGCATCTGTGTTGCAGTGATGACCGGCTTTGCTTGCTGGTTGCACTTTTCAATGATCATTTTCTGCACTATTGGTACCTGTTCAATTGGTATTTCAATACCTAAATCCCCACGGGCAACCATAATACCCTGTGAAGCAGCAATAATTTCATCTATATTTGCAACAGCTTCATGTTTTTCAATCTTTGAAATAATAGGGATAGATCCCCCAAATTCCTCCATTAAACTCCGCAATTCCACAACATCATGAGCGCTGCGCACAAACGACAAAGCTATCATATCAACATCCTGTTTGATAACAAACTCTAAATCGCGAATATCTTTTTGGGTAATCGAACTTGTCTTAACTGAAGCATTAGGAAGATTTATTCCTTTATTATCTTTCAGTTCTCCCCCACGGATCACAGTGGTATAAATATCAGTATTCTCAACCTGATCAACACGCAACTCCAGTAGTCCATCATCAATAAGAATTGTCTGCCCCTTGCTCACCGATTCTGGAAGTTCCTTTAGCGAAACGCTTACAGCAACGCTATTGCCAGGCACACTTCGCGTAGTAAGGATAAACTGTTGACCTGGTTCCAGTATTACCTTTTCTTTCAAAGTGCCAATTCTAATTTTTGGTCCCTGTAAATCAGCTAGGATGCCAATGGGTACATTTAATTCTTTTGAAACTTCTCTAATAATAGCAATGCGCTGTGCATGCAATTCCTGCGTTGAGTGCGACATATTAAGCCGTGCGACGTTCATTCCGGCTTTTACAAGCTTTATTATCATCTCTTTGGATTCACTTGTTGGTCCTATGGTACATACTATTTTTGTTTTGCGCATATATTAACACCATTTGTTATTGAATTATGGAAATGGAATGCAATGTTTCTTTAGCTTACAGATGGCATGCATGGGTTTCTTTTTCAAGATATTTTTGTCGACTCATTATTCACTTTCTTTTGCCCAGACTATAAGTTCAATGGAAAATGTGCACTTACCATTTGCCAATCACACCTGTGGCTTCATGCATAACCAATACCGTATGTATTTTTTTTTTCCTTTTACCTTGACTTCCTTCTCTAAACATAAATCCCTCCACAGCGTGCTTAACGACGCCATCCATGGCTATTACCGCTAAGCACACAACCCAACACGCTACGGCATCCATCCCAGAGCTTCCTAA